>JAWVGK010000268.1:0-3558 GCA_033855155.1 Solirubrobacteraceae bacterium
GGGTTCTTGGCGAGGATCTTGAGGTTCAGCCGTTCCGGCCACCAGCCGCGGTTGCCGCCACCCTGGGTCGGGTGCGGGGCGCGCTCGGGCGCGAACGGGCAGCCGCCCGCGTCCTCCGGCTCGTTCATCTCTCCTACGACGGCGTCAGGCTGTTCGGACACAGGGACCCTTTCGGGGATCAGGGGGTGAAATCAGGCCGAGCACGCGGGGCACAGCCCCCAGTAGATGACCTCGGCCTCGTCGAGTCGGTAGCCGTGGTCGTCGGCTGCGCTCAGACAGGGCGCGTTGCCGACGGCGCAGTCGACGTCGGAGATGGCGCCGCACGACCGGCACACGGCGTGGTGATGGTTGTCGCCCACCCGCGACTCGTAGCGCGCCACGGAGCCCGGCGGGTGGATGCGCCGCACGAGGCCCGCGCCGGTCAGTGCTGCGAGCACGTCGTAGACGGCCTGCTGGGATACCTGACCCAGCTGCTCGCGCACGACACCGACAATCGAGTGCGTATCGGCGTGCGGATGCTCGTGCACCGCGGCCAGCACCGCGACCCGGGGGCGCGTGACGCGCAGGGAGGCCCCGCGCAACATGCTCTCGAGATCCGCGTTCGCCGGCATGCCCCGTAGTGTCCCACAAATTCTGGAATCAGTCCGGATTGGGCTTCGCGCCCCGTCCCGTCGCGCCCGTTCGCCGGGCACGACGCAGCGCTGCCGGGACGATGTCGACCATCGCCCCGGCACGCGCCGCAATCGCTGCTACAGGTAGCCCTCGTTGCCGATCTTCCAGAGCTGGTTGCCGGCGTTCCAGTCCGATGCCCAACGGATGCAGTCCCACTGCTGGAGGACGGCCTGGGCCGGCGGCGGAGCGCTGGAGCCGTTGTTGGCATCCAGGCAGCGCCCGCTGTAGCGATTGATCAGCACGGGGTACTGCGTGCCGTTGCTCGAGCAGACGTTCCCGCTGCACTGCGGCGGGTAGCTGACCCAGCCGCGGCGCCATTCGCCCGGGGCGTACCCCGCGCTGCAGTAGGGGTACTGGATGATCTTCGTGCCGTTGTAGTTGCCCTGGCGCCAGTCGATCATCAGACACTGGCTGGAGTGGCGTGCACGGATGCGGAAGTACCCGCCGCCGCTGTCCAGAAGGTCGAACTTCTGCGACAGGCTGCCGTTGGTCGGCCACAGGAAGACGCCCTGATAGGCGGCCGTGGATGCCCACATGACGTCGGCATGCAGCCCGCTCCTGAGGTTGGTGATCCGAACGTCGTACGTGTCGGCCTGAGCGGCGCCTGCGGTGAGCGTGAGCGCCGCGACAGAACCGGCCACGGCGACGGCGACGGCCGCCAGGCCGCGGCGCCATGTGTGCTTCGGCGGACGTGCCGAATGCGCTGAGGTGAACATCTGAAGATCCTCCGAATCTGAACGTCGATGACGGTGTGCGATTGTCAGAGAGCCCCGGCAACCGCTGGGATACAGCTGATGCTCGCGCTACACGACGGCGCCCTCGTCACCCCTGCGGGTGATCCGCATCCCCCTTGGCGCCGTTCGCGGCTGGGTCGTGCTGATCGGCGGATCGCACAGCTGGCGCGCGTGCGAACATCCCTGCGTGCCGCGATGCCATCCGATGCCCGGCCTGGTGGTCCGCCCGTGAGCGCGCCGAACGCATCCCCGGTCGTCGCGCTGACGTCGCTGTCGCACGGCGCGGGCTGCGGCTGCAAGCTGCCGGCGGCGGCGCTGCTGCCGATCGTCCGGGGGCTGCCCGCCGTCGACGAGCCGCGGCTGCTCGTCGGCTCGAACACCGCCGACGATGCCGCCGTGTTCAAGCTGACCGACGACATCGCGCTGGTGATGACGATCGACTTCTTCACGCCGATCGTCGACGACCCGTACGACTTCGGGCGGATCGCGGCGGCGAACGCGTTGTCGGACGTGTACGCGATGGGCGGGGTACCGCTGGCGGCGATGAACGTCGTGGCGTTCCCGCTCGAGCAGCTTGGCGGCGACGTGCTGCGCGAGATCCTGCGGGGCGGCGCGGACGTCGCCGCGGCCGCCGGGATCGCCGTCGTCGGCGGGCACTCGATCGACGATCCCGAGCAGAAGTACGGGATGTCGGTCACCGGGACCGTGCATCCAGACGAGCTCATCTCCAACGCGGGCGCGCGCGAAGGCGACGTGCTCGTGCTCACGAAGCCGCTCGGCGTCGGTGCGATCACGACGGCGCGCAAGCGCGGCCTGCGCGACGACGACCTGCTCGCGCGCGCGGTGGACACGATGACCGCGCTCAACGACGTCGCGTCGGCGGCGGCTCGCGCGGCCGGTGCAGACGCGATGACCGACGTCACGGGCTTCGGGTTGCTCGGCCATCTGCACTCGCTCGGGCGCGCGAGCGGCGTCGCGGCGGCGATCGACGCGTCGGCCGTGCCGGCGATCGACGGCGTGCTGAAGCTGCTCTCAGGCGACGACGCCGTCTCCGGCGGCAGCCATCGCAACCGCGAGTACGCCGAGACGTTCACGACGTTCGGCCCCGATGTCGATGAGGCGCGGCGGCGGCTGCTGTGCGATGCCACGACGTCCGGCGGGCTGCTCGTCGCGGTCGCGCCCGCGTCCTCGGCGTCGCTGCCGGGCCCGGTCGTCGGCGAGATCGTCGCCGGCGAGCCCGGTGCCATCGCGGTGCGATGATCGCCGTGCACCGGCCACACCGGCCTGGAGCGGCCCGGGCCCGGTGGCCCATCCGGTCTTCAAAACCGGCGGGGCGCGGCACACCGCGCTGGAAGGTTCGACTCCTTCGCCGTTCCGTATGAGCGACCGCGACCGCCTGCGCGACCTGCCGTCCGTCGACCGGCTGGCGACCGCGGTCGCGCGCGCCGAGCTGCAGGCGCGGCGCGAGGAGCTGCTGAACAGATGCGCCTCGACGCATCGCTGCTCACCGCCGCGGGCGACCCGCTCGTCGCGCGTTCGGTCGCGCCGCCCGCCCGACACGCTCGGGTTCGATCGGGCTGCGGAGCCCGCGATTCGCGCTCTCCGGCTCGCGCGCGGCGCTTGCGCTACGCGCAGGCAGCGCGCTGATCGGCCCGCGCTACGCCGCAGCCGCGCGCAAGGCGTCCGCGACGATGTCGGCAACATCGCGTCCCTCGCGTGCGGCACGTTCGGTGAGGCTCGTGAGCGTCGCGGCGGACACCGGGCACCGACACGATGACCGCGATGTCCGGGTTGGGCGCGTGTCGTGTCGCGCCCGTGCTCTCCAAGAGGTGATCGAACGCTTCGGGGGCATGGTCATGCGCGTCGGGCACCACGTTCATGATGACGGGTCAGCATGCCCTTCGGTAGACCGCGATCTGCGCCGGCGTCGAGTCCCATGCCATGCCGCGACGGGTTCGATCTCCGAATTGCTCTTCCGTCGCGGGTAGCGCCAGGTTGGCGTGGTTGGCTATCCTGGCGCGATGAGCGCAGACCCAACCGAACTGTCGGTCAGCCAGGCCCGCAATCGCTTCTCCGACGCCGTCAATCGTGCGGCCTTTGGCGGCGAGATCACGTACGTCACTCGGGGCCACGGGCAGCAGCGTGCTGCCGC
>JAWVGK010000269.1:0-25963 GCA_033855155.1 Solirubrobacteraceae bacterium
GCGCGCCGCGGCCACCAGCGCTTCACGCTCGACCACCACCCGTTCGACGTCGTCGGCTGGGACGGCTACGTCTACCCGTACAGCTTCAACATCGCGGACTTCGAGCCGAAGTCCGGGCGCCTGCACCAGCCGCCGACGGTGCACCAGACCTTCCAGGGCCCGAACTTCGTGATCTGCTCGTTCTGCCCGCGCAACCTCGATTGGGATCCACTCGCCGTCGCGCTGCCCTACCACCACTCCAACCTGCAGTCCGAGGAGCTCATCTACTACGTCGACGGCGAGTTCGGCTCGCGCGCCCGCGTCGGCCCCGGCGCGATGACGCTGCACCCCAGCGGGCTGCCGCACGGCCCGCAGCCGGGCCTCGTCGAGCGCTCGCTCGGCGTCACGCGGACGGAGGAGCTCGCGGTCATGTGCGACACCTTCCGCCCGCTGCGCCTGACGGCGCTCGCGCGCGAGCTCGACGACCCGAGCTACGCGCTGAGCTGGCACTCGTCGCGTACGCCGGTTGGCTGAGGCCCCGGCGCGAGCCGGGCGCGGGCAATCCGCATGCTTGGCAAGCCATGAGAGCCGCTCGGCTGCAGGTTTGCGCGGATGCTGCTGCGCGTGGCCGCAGGGTGTGCCGGCGGTGCTGGATAACACTTGTGCCAACCCGCGTTGAAGAGCCATGTTCTGGACGGGGCCGCTCGAAGCACTGCCGAAAGCATCGAGCACGAGTATGGAACGTCACCGTTCAGGTGGTTGTGTTCGATCACGATCGGCTACTACTCGATGGCGCTCGACTCAGGCACGCCGCATATCATGTATGCCGGTCCGCACTATATGTTCCAGATTGCCTTTCCCGGACACCATCGTGTCGCCCCAGGCTCGACCGCGCTTGGTCGTGCGCGGATCACCATTCGGATTCTCGGGACACGCGTCGGCCACCATCGCGATTCGCGCCCGTTACGTGCCCAAGTGGTTGGTCGCTACCTCGAGGACCGCGTACAAGGCGCAGTCGCGCGACTGGTCCTGGCTCATGGTCGCATCGTCCCAGCGCGTCCGGACATGACCGTGCGGAACTGCCTCCTCTTACCATTTTCGCTGTGGGGCTCGGCGGGACGGGCACGGCTCCCTACCCTCGTGATGAACCTGGTGTTGCCACCCGGCTCGTCGGGCACGTCGCGTCGCTGATAGGGACCTGCCCTCCTCGAGGGCTCACGTCGCATGCGGGCCGCTCCATGCGTACAGTCAATGCGCCATAAGATTCGCCATTGTCAATCTGGTTTGACGGGTAGCCAAGGGCGTGCGGCCCGTCGGTCGCGCTCAGCGTGGCCCGCTCGGGATGGGTACTCCGAGCTGGCGGCAGATTCCGCGCGCAGTGGCCGTCTTGATCTCACGATGACGCGGCACCGTTGTGCGGGCCCCGGTCGCCGAGTTCTCCCAGAACTCGTGCTTGGCGGCCTGACGCGCGAGCACGCAACCGTGCGAGCTCAGATGTCGCTCCAGATCACGCTTCTTCACGCAGCGATCTCGACGGGCTCGACCAATGCCCAGCCGGTCTGTGGAATCACCTCGCCGCGCTCACGACGCTCCTCGAGCACCACGGCAATCGCGTCCTTGACCATCGCCCGTGCGTCGTCGAGATTCTCTCCCTGCGTGTGGACCTCCGGCAGCTCGGGGACATGCGCGTAGACCCAGCCCTCGCCAGCATCCTCGTAGACGACGGTGAATCTCAGCGAGCTCATCGCCGATACCGTAGCGGCTCGACTGTTCGACGCATCACCACGCTTGCTTGCCCTGCAAATCGGCAGGTTCTGCGCGTGGAAAGAGGACATTGTCCTCGCGACGCCGGCCCGACGCGGATGCGGCTGGTCGCGCCGACTCGCCGGAGGTCGCCGAGCCCGAGAACGGGCGCGTGTGCCTGGGGCAACGGCTGACCATCGACGCGCAGGAGATGTTGCTTATCGCCGCGAAGCGACGGCGCCGACTACCCGCGGGCGAAGCGGCGAGCAGTCGCGCTGACGACGGACTGGTTTTGCGGGTGCAGTCAGCGGTATGGACTACGCGCGTGCGGCCGAAGCCGGCTCGAAGAAGCGCAGGCGGTTGGAAGCCGGATCGATGAGCTGCATCTCCCTGCCGCCCCCCGGCCCCGGCTCGACAGCGGGGTTGAGGTACGGGTAGCCGCGCGTGCGTAGATCGGCGTGCAGGGCTTCGACGTCCCGCAGCGTGACGAGCACCGCCGTTCCCGGCGTGCCGTCGTCGTGATGCGACGACAGCTGCAGCACCAGCGCGCCGCGCGAGACCTGCAGGTACACGGGCCGGTCGCCGTCGCCGTCCTGCCAGTCGAGCGTGCATCCGAGGTAGTTCGACGTAGAAGCGGATGCTCGCCGCGACGTCGTACATCCGCAGGATCGGCACGACGGAGCTCACGATGAACCCCGCTGCATCGTCAGGTGCAGGCGACATGGCGTGAGCCTTCGCGTGCTCGCGGCACCGGGTCGCGGCCGCAGTAGCCCGGCCGCTCCCGCGGCGCGGGCGCCCGCATCGCCGGCAGGGCGTAGGTTGGCTGCGATGGCGCAAGCTCGCGACAAGCTCGCCTGGGGCGTCGTGCGCGCCCGCGGCGGCGCGCCGCAGCCGGGCGTGCGCGACGGCGACGGCGTCCTGCTGGCGGCCGAGCTCGTCCTCGGCGACGACCCGGACCTCGCGCGCGCCGTCCGCGCGCCGGACCTCAACGCGCTGATCGAGCTGGGCCCGACCGCCTGGCGGGCCGTGCTCGACGCCTGCGCCGACGCGCCCCCCGCGGCACGACTCCCGCTGGAGCACTGCGAGCCGGTGCTGCCCGTGCGCGTGCCGGACTTCGTCGACTTCTACGCGTCGCTCGAGCACGCGGCGAACTTCGGGCGCATCTTTCGCCCCGGCACGCCGCCGGTGCGCGAGAGCTGGCGCCACATGCCCGTCGGCTACCACGGCCGCACATCGACGATCGTCGTCAGCGGCACGCCGGTGCGCCGGCCGCACGGGCAGGTCGCCCTCGGAGAGCTCGCGCCGACGCGCACGCTGGACCTCGAGTGCGAGCTCGGCTACGTCTGCGGCCCGGGCAGCTCGGCGCCGATCCACGTCGACTGCGCCGCGGAGCACATCTTCGGCGTCGTGCTCGTCAACGACTGGAGCGCGCGCGACGTCCAGCGCGTCGAGTACGAGCCGCTCGGCCCGCTGCTCGGCAAGTCGTTCGCGACCTCGATGTCCGCGTGGATCACCCCGCTGGACGCCCTCGCGCCGGCGCGCGTCGCGGCCCGCGCGCAGGACCCCGCGCCCGCGCCGTACCTGCGCGAGAGCGCGCCGTGGATCCTCGACGTCGCGCTCGAGATCGAGCTCGACGGCGAGGTGATCTCACGCCCGCGGGCGCGCGCGCTGTACTGGACGCCGGCGCAGATGCTCGCCCACCTGACCGTCAACGGCGCCGTGCTGAGCGCCGGCGACCTGTTCGCGACCGGCACGATCAGCGGCGCCGAGCCGGGCAGCGAGGGCTCGCTCGCCGAGCTGTGGCGCGGCGAGCGCTGGCTTGCCGACGGCGCCGAGGTCGTGCTGCGCGGCCGCGCCGCCGGCGTCGAGCTCGGCGAGGTGCGCGGCCGCGTGCTGGCGGCTACCGGACGATGACGGTGCCCTTCATGCCCTTGTCGTCATGCAGCGTGCAGATGTAGCGAAACGTGCCGCGATGGCGGAACTTGTGGCGGTAGGTGCCCTTGTTCTGCAGCTTCGAGTGGAAGGTCTTGAACACGACGTTGTGGCTGTCGGAGCCGACCCACTTCCAGGTCACGGTCGCGTTGCGCTTGACGTGCACGACCTTCGCCTTGAAGTAGTCGTCGCCGACGCGCACCGTCGGCTTGGCGGCGAGCGCCGGCACGGCCACGACCGCCAGCCCGGCGGTGACGCAGATCGCAGCGAGGATCTTCTTCATGGGACCTGCACCTCCGGGGGTGGGGAACATCGCATCCGCCGAGTCTGCGCCGCCGCGTCGCGCCGCGCCAGTGGACATACGTCTTAAGACGTTCGGTCCCCGCCGAGCATCCGCGCGAGCTCCGCCGCGGTGCGGTCGCCGCGCTCGAAGACGTCGCCGTAGGTATAGGCGACGTGATTGGAGCGCCGGCGCCGCGCGATGTCGGCTTCGAACGCCCGGCGGCTGGCGTGGAAGCGGTAGCTCAGGAGCTCGACGACGAGGTCGTGGCGCGGCCAGTGACAGTCGACCTTGTCGCCCCGTCGATCGACGTTCGTTCGCGGGCGCGGGAGGCCGTGGCGCTCGAGCAGCACGAGGAACCCGTCCTCCAGTGCGCTGAGCGTGACGTCGGCGCCCAGCGCGCGGCGCAGCTTCGCCGCGCCCTTCTTCGTGGGGTTGCGCGCGATGCACGCCTCGATCCGCGCGGCGCTCGTGCGGTGGCGAACCCACGCCTCGTGGCAGGCGCGGCCGAGCTCGTGCGGCGCGAGCGACGGCGTGAGGTCCAGCAGCGTCCGCGCAGGGGTGGTCGTCGGGATCCGTGCACACGCTTGACGTCGCGCGGATCGAGGTTCGCGACGCGGTGCACGACGATCCCCGGTCGGGCGCGACCGGCCGTCGTCGGCACGGTGACCTCCGCGCGCCGCGGCTGCACCGGCAGGAGCACCAGCATGTGCGCCGCGGAGCGATGGCTAGCCGCGGCGCCCGCGCCGCACGCGAGCACGGCTGCCACCACGTCGGCGAGCTCCGACGGCGCGGTGTGACCGAGCGCGTACACCTCGCGGTGCACCCGCCGCAGGCGCCCGTCGCGACACCAGCGCTTGATCCGGTCGCGGTCGAGCCCGGCCGCCAGCAGCTGCGCATGGGCGATCCGCCCGTGCTGGCGCGCCGCGATCGCAGCGATCGTGTCGACGTAGGGGCGCATATGACCCCTTAGGCGACACGACCCGGAAGTTCGCCCCCCTAGTCGTCGAGCGCGCCGGCGGGCAGCACGAAGCGCGATGCGGGTCGCGATCCGGGGTCTGCCTCGTAGCGCAGGCCGTGGAGGCCGCGCGGAGCCTTGGCCTTGATCGCGGCCTCGGGCTTGCCGCCGTGGGCAACGATCCACGTCATGACGTCTTCGGAGCCGGTGCCCTCGGCGACGACCGCGGCCCGCTCGATGACCATGCCGCCGGAGGGGTGCGCGCGGGCGAGCCGCCTGACCAGCACACGAATCGCGTCGTCGTCCACGTCCTGAACGGTAGACGCTTTCGGCCGGCGCCGCCAGCCCGGCGGATGCTGCGTCGAGCGCGCGCGCGGGTGTACGCTCGCGCCATGGAGGCCGGGACGCCCGCAGCAACCGCGAGGCCCGCAAGCGCGAGTGGCCCGCCACCCGGTGCGAAGACCCACCCGACGCTGACCTGGCCGCAGATCCTGTCGTTCGCGGCGTTCGTGATCTTCGTCGCGCTCGCGCTCGTCGCCGAGCCCGACGCCGGCGCGACGGTCAGCAACGCCGAGCTTCGCGAGGTCGCGACGTTCACGATGTTCCTGATCGGCGCGATGCTGCCGTCCGACGCGCTGATCCGCTTCGGGCGCAACCTGCTCTTCCAGAACGTCGACAAGCCCGACACGAAGGCGAAGGACGCGCCCGCGACGACGCTCGCGCAGTGGCTGGCGTTCGGCGCGTTCGTCGTCGTCGTCCTCGCGACGCTGCTGGCGAAGATCAGCGGCGACGAGTTCCGGGAGGTGATCGAGGTCGCGCGCGTGCTCGTCGTCGCGCTGCTGCCGTCCGACGCCGGGATCCGCTTCGGCCGAGCGTTGTACTACCGCTCGCCGAACACGCCGGCGCCGGGCGCCGCACAGCTGCGCCGCGTCTGACGCGGCGTGTGTTTCCAGCGCGTGAACATCGCGGTGGCGCACGGCCGGCGACGGCGCGGCGTGAGTACCGTGATTTGCCATGAGCGCGGCCACGACCCTCGAGTCCGGCCCCAGCCGCGGCTTCGTCAGCGACGAGCGGCTGCTGAGCAGCGTGCTCGAGGACGTCATCAGCGCGAGCAACGGCTCCGACGCGCTCGAGCTGCACCGGCACGCGGTCGCGCTCGGCCGCCGCTCGCGCGGCGGTGACGCGGTCGCCGCCGACGAGCTCGCCGACCTCGTCGGGGGGCTGGAGGTGCGCGAGCTCGAGCTGCTCGCGCGAATGCTGACGTGCTGGCACCAGCTCATGAACCTCGCCGAGGACAACGACCGCGTGCGGCGCCTGCGCTGCCGCGAGCTCGAGGAGGCGCCGGCGCCGCGCCGCGGCTCGCTGCGCCACGCCGTCATGCGCCTGGCCGCCGGCGGCACGAGCGCCGCCGAGCTGCACGACGCGCTCGCGCGCGCCGAGGTCCAGCTCGTCATGACCGCCCACCCGACGGAGGCGCGGCGGCGCACGACGGTCAACAAGCTCGCGCGCATCTTCGCGCTGCTGCGCTCGCTCGACGAGCGCCTGCCGGTGCCCGGCGAGCAGGAGGAGGTGCGCCGCCAGATCGCCGCCGCGGTGCAGGAGCTGTGGGCGACCGACGAGCTGCGCGCGGTCTCGACGACCGTCCTCGACGAGGTCATGGCGGGGCTCATCTACTTCACCTCGACGCTCGCGCAGGTCGTGCCGGCGCTGTACCGCGACCTCGACGCGGCGGTTCGCGAGAGCTATCCCGACGACGACGTCGTCGTCCCCGCGCTGCTGACGTTCGGCTCCTGGATGGGCGGCGATCGCGACGGCAACCCGAACGTCACCCCGGAGATGACCGCGCGCGCGCTCGGGCTCATGAAGCACGCCTGCCTGACGCACCTCGAGCAGTCGATCGTCGGCCTCGCCGGCCGGGTGACGCTGTCGGCGCGCGTCGTCGGCGAGCCCGATGAGCTGCGCGACCTGCTCGCGACGGCCGGCGAGCACAACCCGACGCTCGTCGCGTTCCTGCTGGAGCGCAACCCCGAGGAGCCCTACCGGCGCCTGTTCAAGCTGCTCGCCGATCGCGTCCGCGCGACGCGCACCGGCGAGGACGGCGCCTACCACCGCGCCGAGCAGCTCGTCGCCGACCTGCGCCTCGCGGAGTACGCGCTCGCCAGTCAGCAGGCCGGCTTCGTCGCCGCCGACGCGCTGCGCGACGTCATACGCCAGGTCGAGGTCTTCGGCTTTCACTTCGCCCAGCTCGACGTGCGCGAGCACGCCGAGGTGCACCGCCACGCGATCGACGAGATCCTCGGCACGCTCGGCGTGCAGGAGGGCTACGCGACGCTGCCCGAGGCCGATCGCCTGGCCGTGCTCGCGCGCGAGATCGCCGACCGCCGCCCGCTGATCCCCGTCGACGTGACCGGCTTCAGCGACTCGACGCGCGAGGTCGTCGAGACCTTCCGCACGATCCGCGAGCTGCTGACCGGCGCGCACGCCGGCGCGATCGGCGCGTACATCATCTCCGGCACGAGCGGACCGGCTGACCTGCTCGAGGTGCTGCTGCTGATGAAGGAGGTCGGCCTCGCGCGCGTCGGCGGCGACGGCGCGCAGCTGCGGATCGTGCCGCTGTTCGAGTCCGGCGACACGCTCGCGGCGGGCGCCGACACGATGCGCACGCTGCTCGAGACGCCGGTCTACCGCGCCGCCGTCGAAGCCGTCGGCGAGCAGGAGGTGATGGTCGGCTACTCGGACTCCAACAAGGACGTCGGCTACGTCGCGTCTGGCTGGGGGATCTACCGCGCGCAGCTGGACATCACGGCCGTCATGCGCGAGCACGGCGTGTCGTGGCAGTTCTTCCACGGCCGCGGCGGCGCCGTCGGGCGCGGCGGCGGCCCGAGCAACGTCGCGATCCTCGCCCAGCCGCCGGGGACCGTCGCCGGGCGCATGAAGGTCACCGAGCAGGGCGAGATGCTGTCGGCGAAGTTCTCCGTCACGGAGATCGCCCATCGCGAGCTCGAGCTGACGACGAGCGCGGTGCTCTCGACGACGCTCGACCGGGCGATGGCCGGCCCACCCGCGAGCATCGACCGCTACGAGCAGATCGTCGCCGAGATGGCCGAGTGCTCGACGCGCATCTACCGTGGCCTCGTCTACGGCGACCCGGACTTCGCCGACTACTTCCACGCCGCCACGCCGGTGCGCGAGATCTCCCGCCTGCAGCTCGGCTCGCGGCCGTCCAAGCGCCGCGAGTCGACGCGCATCGAGGACTACCGCGCGATCCCGTGGGTGTTCTCGTGGACGCAGACGCGCGCCGTGCTGCCGGCCTGGTACGGGCTCGGGACGGCGCTGGAGTCCGCGCGCGAGCAGCACGGCGCCGCGATCCTGCAGGAGATGGAGCGCGAGTGGCCGTTCTTCTCGGCGCTGATCTCCAACGCCGAGATGGCGTGCGCGAAGGCCGATCTGGAGATCGCGCGCCGCTACGCCGAGCTCTACGACGACGACGACGCGCGCGAGCGCATCTGGAGCGCGATCGGCGACGAGCTGCAGCGCACGGTGCGCGAGCTGCGCCGCGTGCGCGACGAGGAGCGCCCGCTCGATCGCGAGCCGGTCCTGCAGCGCACGATCGCGCGCCGCAACCCGTTCATCGACCCGCTGTCGTTCATCCAGCTCGAGCTGCTGCGGCGCCTGCGCGAGGCCGGCGGCGAGCAGGACCACCCCGACCTCGTGCGCGCGAGCCTGCTGACGATCAACGGCATCGCCGGCGGGCTGCGCAACACCGGCTGACGCAGCGCACCTATCCTCACGCCCTGCATGAGCACCGAAGCCCCGCCCGGGCGCACGCGCGTCTACGTCTGCGGCCACCGCAACCCCGACACGGACTCGATCGCGTCCGCGATCGCGTACGCCGAGCTGAAGAACCACCTCGACGACGACAACGACTACGTGCCGGTGCGCCTCGGCGTCGCCAACGCGCAGACGTCGTGGCTGCTGGAGCGCAGCGGGGCGCCGCTGCCGGTGCTGCTGCCACACGCCAAGCTGCGCGTGCGCGACGTCATGCGCACGGCGTTCGCCGTCGCGAACCGCAGCGACCCGGTGCGCAGCGTCGGGCTGCTGATGGCGCCCAAGGACGTCGTGCCGATCGTCGACGAGGACGGCGTCCTGACCGGCGTGTTGACCGAGCGCGCGCTGGCGCGGCGCTACATCCGCGAGTCGCGCGAGGCGTCGCGGCTGGACGCGCCGACGCTCGTCGGATCGATCGTCGGCGTGCTCGAGGGCGAGCTGCTGTGCGGCTCGCCGCGGCTGGAGGTCAACGGCCGCGTCTGGGTCCAGGCGATGGACGCCGACTCGCCGAGCAACGTCGGGCGCGGCGACGTCGTTGTCGTCGGCGACCGGCCCGACTCCCAGCAGCGCGCGATCGAGACCGGCGTCTCGCTGCTCGTGCTGAGCAACGACACGCGTCCGGACGAGCGCATCCTCGCGCTGGCCGGCGAGGCCGGCACGGCGATCGTCAGCTCGCCGCTGGACAGCTACGTCACGAGCCGGATGATCACGCTGTCAGAGCCCGTGCACGCGTTCGTCGAGGGCGACCCGCTGACGGTCGGCCTCGACGACCTCGTCGACGACATCTCCGAGCAGATCAAGACCGTCCACTACCGCGCGGCGGTCGCGCTGGACCGGGCCGGGCATCCGATCGGGCTCGTGACGCGCTCGGACCTCGTCAACCCGGCGCCGCGACGCGTGCTGCTCGTCGACCACGCCGAGCGCGCGCAGAGCGTCCACGGCATCGACGAGGCGGAGATCGTCGAGATCCTCGACCACCACCACATCGGCTCGATCGAGACGCGGATGCCGGTGACGGCGATCTTCGACCCGGTCGGCTCGACCGCGACGCTCGTCATCGAGCGCTTCCGCCAGGCCGCGATCGAGCCGACGAAGGCCACCGCGACGATGCTGCTCGGCGCGATCGTCTCGGACACGGTGCTGCTGACGTCGCCGACGACGACCGAGCGCGATCGCGTGGCGACGGGCTGGATCGAGGAGCTGCTCGAGCTCGACGGCCTCGCGTTCGGACGCGAGATGTACGAGCGCAGCTCCGACGTCGCCGACGTGTCGGCGCAGGATCTCGTCCTGCGCGACCTCAAGGAGTACGAGCTCGACGGCGAGCGCTCGCTGAGCGTCGCGCAGATCGAGACCGTCGGCGGCGCGCTGAAGGACCGCACCGACGAGCTGCTCGACGCCGTCGCCGCGCACCGCGAGCGCCACGACCAGCTGCTGTTCGCGCTGATGGTCACCGACATCCTCGCCCAGTCCACGACGCTGCTCGTGTCGGGCCCCGAGCAGCTCGCCGAGCGCGCGTTCGGCAAGCCGGTCGTCGACGGCACGATCGAGTTGCCGGGCGTCATGAGCCGCAAGAAGCAGGTCGCGCCGGTGCTGCTGGCCGCGGCCGGGGGTGGCTGAGCGGCGCGGCGTTCGGGCGCAGCAGCGCGACCACGCCGTGCTGACCGCCCGCAAGCCTCGCCACGACAAGGTGGCGCAATCGAGACACGGAAAAGGCGCGGCCACCGCGCCTTTTTCGGACTTCGATCCACCATCGGGGACGAGGACGACGTTGCGGCCCTGGTCGAGCACCGCGGCGCGATCGCGTTCCTCGGCGCGATGCACGCACCCCAGCTCGACATCGACGGCCGCTTGCTCGACTGCGTCATCGACGACCACTTTCTGATCGAGCGCAAGCAGATCGTGTCCTGGCGGATGACGTCCTGCCAGGATCTGGGTTCGCCGTCGCAGGCTCATATGACCGGCGCCGGGGCGCACGAGCGTCGAGCGGACCGCTCGATCTCTCTCTCCCGATCGGTCTTGATGGTCTTCATCGTCATCGGTGTCCTTCTTGGCCACAAGGGCCGAATCGGTCACCCAGACCACACACACTTCATCGGACAGACCCCCTGGAGGCGAACCTGCAAACCGTGTCCAAACCCGACTGGTCGGGCTCCCGATATGAGGTCACGCGGTCCGGAATGACGGTGACGGCCATGTCATCGGGATCACGCTCGTGAACGCAACGGTGCTCCTGGACCGCGGCGACAAGCGCCACGCCCACCCTCCGCGCAGCGCACCTACGGCAGCATGCTGACGAGCAGCACGAACGCCAGCACGAGCAGGACCGCCGCCGGCAGCCAGTCCTTGACCGGGTCCTTGACGCGGGCGTGCGTCCACAGCGCACCGGTCATCACGACGAGGATCAGCAGCGCCCCGGCGATCGCCAGCGAGTTGACAGCGATGCCGACGAGCAGCATCGCCGCCGCCAGCAGCTCGACCGCGCCGGTCGTCGTCATCATCGCCGGCTGATAGCCCCAGCGCTCGAACTCGTCGACCATCTTCTGCTGGCCGCTGAGCTTCGCGATCGCCGAGCCGGCGAAGGCGATGCCGAGCACGACGGCGAGGATCGTCGACAGCGTGCTCACGAGAGCTATGTTCGCACGATCCGAGCGTCCCGCCCACCCCGTCCGCGCGCACGATCTACCTCTTTCGGGTAGGACGAATTGACGCACGGTCATCAGCCGAGGCGGCTGCGGCCGCCGTTCTTCAGCGACGTTCGAGGGAGCCGCAGAGTTGCCTTCTCCAGAAGACCGTGCCGCACGCGCCCCGAGCACGCAGCCTGCGCGCGCTTCGCCGGCCCCCGCCATCGCGCGACGTCACCTGACATGAGCTACCTCGACGCACTCGACACGTTCAACGGCCAACCGGATCTGCTGCGCGCCGCGATCGGCATCATGGAATCGCTCGACCAGCAGGCGCAGGCGATGATGAGCATCCAGATCAGCGCCGGCGTCAACGCGGGTCCGAGCTTCGTCTACCAACCCACGAACCCCTGATCGGCGGAGGGCACCGCGCGCCGATGCGCGCCACGAGATGCGCGACATCATGCAGGAGATCGTCGTCCGGCTCGGCTACCCCGTGCGCTTCACGCACGGGATATTCGACGTGCGCAACCCGGTGCTGCGCGACGCCGTCGCCGCTCGCGCGCGGGTGCTCGTCGTGGTCGACGGCGGGCTGGTCGAGGCGCAGCCCTCGATCCCGGCCGCCGCGCTGACGTACTGCCGCGCGCACGCCGACCGGCTCGAGCTCGTCGCCGCGCCGCTCGTCGTGCCGGGCGGCGAGGCGATCAAGAACGACCACGGCCCGGTCGACGCGATCCGCTCGGCGATCGACGTGCACCGCATCGACCGCCATGCCTACGTCGTCGCGATCGGCGGCGGCGCGGTGCTCGACGCCGTCGGCTACGCGGCCGCGACCGCGCACCGCGGCGTGCGCCTGATCCGCGTGCCGAGCACCGTGCTGGCACAGGGGGACTCCGCCGTCGGCGTCAAGAACGGCGTCAACGACTTCGGCAAGAAGAACTTCGTCGGGACGTTCGCCGCTCCGCACGCGGTCCTCAACGACCTCGACCTGCTGCTGACGCTGTCAGACCGCGACTGGCGCGCGGGGATCTCCGAGGCGATCAAGGTCGCGCTGATCCGCGACGCGGCGTTCTTCGCCTGGATCGAGGAGCACGCAGACGCGCTCGTCGACCGCTCGCCGGACGCGATGGCACGGCTCGTGCACCGCAGCGCCGAGCTGCACCTCGACCACATCGCATCCAGCGGCGACCCGTTCGAGCTCGGCTCCGCGCGACCGTTGGACTTCGGCCACTGGGCGGCGCACAAGCTCGAGGCGCTGACGCACCACGAGCTGCGCCACGGCGAGGCCGTGGCCGTCGGCATCGCCCAAGACTGCGCCTACGCGCAGCTCGTCGGGCGGCTCGCGCCGGCCGACCTGTGGCGCGTGATCGGCGCGCTCGAAGCCGTCGGGCTGCCGACCTGGCACGGCGCGATGACGGCGCCCGGCCCCGGCGGGCGCCCCGCGGTGCTCGACGGGCTCGAGGAGTTCCGCGAGCACCTCGGCGGGCGCCTGACGATCACGCTGATCGATCGCGTCGGGTCGGCCTTCGAGGTGCACGAGCTCGACGAGCGCCTGGTGCTGGAGGCGTCCGCGCTGCTGCGCCGCCACGGCGAGCAGGGAGCGCTGAGCGCATGACCGACCACGCCGCCACGAGCCCGTTGACGCAGCGTGAGCTGATCGAGGGCTGGTTCATGGAGCACCGCGTCCAGGTGCTCGACCTCGCCGCGTTCCTCGACAGGCTCGAGCGCGCGCGCGAGCTCGACGGCGAGGACGACTTCCGCATGCGCTCGGTGCGCGCGGCGCTCGCGATCCTCACCGACGGCGAGGGCGATCGGGTGCGGCGCGTGCAGATGGTCTTCAGCGACCCCGACACGACGCTGCTCGATTCGCTGGATCGCAAGAGCGCCTTCGGCGCGCACGACGCGGAGGCCTGACGATGGAGTACGTCGACCTGCACGCGCACATGGTTTCGCGCACGACCGACGACTACCGCGCGATGGCGATGAGCGGCTGCGTCGCGGTCACCGAGCCGGCGTTCTGGGCCGGCTACGACCGCCCCGGCGCCGTCGCGTTCGTGGACTACTTCGACCGGCTCGTGGACTTCGAGCCCCGGCGCGCGGCGCAGTACGGCATCGCCCATCACACGTGGATGTGCCTGAACCCCAAGGAGGCCGAGGACCGGGCCCTGACGCGCGAGGTCCTGAAGCTCATCCCCGCCTACCTCGAGCGCCCGACCGTGCTCGGCATCGGCGAGATCGGCCTCAACCGCGTGACGCGCAACGAGCTGGCGGGGTTCAAGGATCACGTCGACCTCGCGATGGCGCACGACCAGCTCATCCACATCCACACGCCGCACCTCGAGGACAAGTGGAAGGGCACGAAGGTCATCGTCGACACGCTCGTCGCCGACGCGCGCGTGCAGCCCCAGCGCGTGATGGTCGACCACGCCGAGGAGCACACCGTCGAGATGATCCTCGGCAACGGGTTCTGGACCGGTCTGACGCTGTATCCGGTGACGAAGGTCCCGCCGGGTCGCGCGATCGACATCATCGAGATGTACGGCCCGGAGCGCGTGTGCGTCGCCTCGGCGTGCGACTGGGGCGACAGCCGCCCGCTCGCCGTCGCGGAGCTCGTCCTGGAGATGCGCCGCCGCGGCCATGGCGACGCGCTGATCCGCAGGATCGTCTACGAGAACCCGATCGAGTTCCTGTCGCAGTCGCCGAAGTTCGCGCTGCCCGATCGCGCGGGCGTCGTGGCCGCGCGATGAGGGTCGGCGACGGCCTGCACCTGACCTACTGCACGAACATCCACCCCGCCAACGGCTGGGCGGCCGTCGCCGATTCGCTGCGCGCGCACGCGCCGGCGCTCAAGGCGCGGATCTCGCCGCACGCGCCGTTCGGCCTCGGGCTGCGGCTGTCGGGCGTCGAGAGCGAACAGCTGCTGGACGGCGACGAGCTCGCGCGGCTGCGCGAGTGGCTCGACGACGAGGGGCTCTACGTCTTCACGATCAACGGCTTCCCGCACGGCGCGTTTCACGGCCAGCGCGTCAAGGCCGACGTGCACGCGCCGGACTGGCGCTCGCCCGAACGCGTCGCCTACACGCTGCGCCTCGCGGAGATCCTCGCGCGGCTGCTGCCGGAGGGCGAGGTCGGCACGATCTCGACGAGCCCGCTGTCCTACGGGCGCTGGATCGACGGCGACGTGGACGGCCTCGCGTCCGCCACCGCCAACGTGCGCCGCGTCGCGGCGGCGCTGCGCGAGCTGCGCGCCGAGCGCGGCGCGCACGTGCTGCTCGCGATCGAGCCCGAGGCCGACGGCGCGCTCGCCGACTGCGCGCAGCTCGTCGCGTGGTGGCCCGACGACCTCGATCGCGATCACGTCGGCGCGTGCTTCGACGCCTGCCATGCCGCGGTCGCCTACGAGCGGCCCACGGCCGCGCTGGCGGCGTTCGCGGACGCCGGGATCGCGGTCGGCAAGGTGCAGCTCAGCTCGGCGCTGCGCGTGGCGCTCGGCGACGAGCGCCACCGCCGGGCCGTGGCCGACCAGCTCGCCTCGTTCGCCGACGAGGTCTACCTGCACCAGGTCGCGCGGCGCGACCGCGACGGCTCGGTCGTCGGGTACCCCGACCTGCACGAGGGGCTGTGCGCCGTCGGCGAGCCGGATGCCGAGGAGCTGCGCGTGCACTTCCACGTGCCGATCTTCCTCGCGGGCTACGGCGACCTGGGCTCCACGCAGGAGGAGCTTCGTCGCACGATCGAGCTCACGCGCGACGGCTCGGTCACCTCGCACCTGGAGATCGAGACGTACACGTGGGACGTCCTGCCGGCCGACCTCAAGGTCTCCTCGATCGACTCGATCGCGCGCGAGTACGCCTGGGTGCTCGATGTCCTCGGTTGACGTGACCGCGCGGCGCGGCGCACGCCTCGGCGCCGGCGGCGCGTGGCTGCGGCTGGCGCGCATCTCCAACGCGCCGACCGTCGTCTCGGACGTCGTCGCGGGCGCCGTGCTCGCCGATGCGCACGCGGGCGCGCCGGCGATCGCGCTCGTCGCGGTCGCGATGGCGCTGTTCTACACCGCGGGCATGATCGCCAACGACGTCTTCGACCTCGAGGTCGACCGTCGCGCGCGGCCCGAGCGCCCGCTGCCGAGCGGCCTCGTGTCCGTGCGCGCGGCGGCCTGCGCGACCGTCGCGCTGTTCGCGATCGGCGAGGGGCTGCTGCTCGCGGTCGATCTGTCCGCGGGCCTCGCCGGGCTGGCGCTGATCGCCCTGATCGTGCTCTACGACGCGTGGCACAAGGGCAACGGGCTGTCGCCGCTGCTGATGGGCGGCTGCCGGGCGATGGTCTACGTCGTCGCGGCGCTGGCCGTCGCCGGCACGCCGTCGCGCGCGGTCGCGGGGGCTGCGCTGCTGCTGCTCGCGTTCGTCGTCGGGCTGACGCAGGTCGCGAAGGCCGAGGGCGCGTCGGTCGCGTCGTGGTGGCCCGTCGCGGCCGTGCTCGCACCGGTCGCCTACTGGGCCGTCGACTCGCCGTCGCTCGCCGTCGCGGCGCTGCTCGTCGCGTTCGCGGCGGTCGCCGGCCACGCGCTGTGGCTGGGGATCGCGCGCCGGGCGATCGGGCCCGCGGTCGGGCGCCTGATCGCGGCGATCGCGCTGCTCGACGCGGTCGCGGTCGCCGCCGCCGGCGGCGCTGCGGTCGCGGTCGCCGTCTGCGTCGCGGCGTTCGCGGCGACGGTCGCCCTGCAGACGAGGATCGCCGGCACGTGACGTTCGACAAGACCGTCGTCCTGTGCGCCGTCGCGTTGACGCCCGACCTCGTCGGCGACGCGACGCCGCGCCTGCGGGCGTTCGCCGACGGCGGCGCGATGGTGCCCGTCGGCGGCGTGACGCCCGCGGTCACCGCCACCGTGCAGAGCACGTACCTCACCGGCAGGCTTCCGCGCGCGCACGGCGCCGTCGGCAACGGCTGGCTGTTTCGCGACACGATGGAGGTGCGCCTGTGGCAGCAGTCCAACCGGCTCGTGCAGGCGCCGAAGGTGTGGGAGGCGGTGCCGGGCATCACGACCGCGAACCTGTCGTGGTGGTTTGCGATGTACTCGTCGGCGGACGTGACGGTCACGCCGCGCCCGATGTATCCCGCCGACGGGCGCAAGATCCCCGACTGCTACACGAAGCCCGGCGACCTGCGCGACGTCCTGCAGGCCGAGCTCGGCCAGTTCCCCCTGTTTCGCTTCTGGGGCCCGGCGGCGTCGATCGACTCGACGCGCTGGCTCGCCGAGGCGTCGAAGATCGTCGAGGCGCGCTTCGCACCCGACCTGACGCTCGTCTACCTGCCGCACCTCGACTACGGCCTGCAGAGGAAGGGACCCGCCGCCGGCGACGTGCGCAAGGAGCTCGGCGAGCTCGATGCGGTCGCGGGCGACCTGATCGACTTCTACGAGGAGCGCGGCGCGCGCGTGATCGTGCTGTCGGAGTACGGGATCGTGCCGGTGTCGCGGGCCGTGCACCCCAACCGCGTGCTGCGCGAGGCGGGCCTGATCGGCTACCGCATGGAGCTCGGTCGCGAGGTGCTCGACGTCGGCGGCAGCGAGGCGTTCGCGGTCGCCGACCATCAGATCGCCCACGTCTACGTCCGCGACCCGCGGCGCGTGCCCGAGGTGCAGGCGCTGCTCGCGGCCACGCCCGGCGTCGGGATCGTCCTTGGCGACGAGGGCAAGCGCGCGTACGGCCTCGACCACGAGCGCTCGGGCGAGCTGATCCTCGTCGCCGAGCCCGACTCCTGGTTCACGTACTACTACTGGGAGGACGACGCTCGCGCGCCGGACTACGCGCGCACGGTCGACATCCACCGCAAGCCCGGCTACGACCCGGTGGAGCTGTTCCTGGACCCGAAGATCAGGATCGCGCCGCTGGCGATCGGCTCGCGCGTCGTGCGCAAGAAGCTCGGCTTCCGCACGCTCATGGACGTCATCCCGCTCGACGCGTCGCTCGTCAAGGGCTCGCACGGGCGCGTCCCCGACGATCCGTCCAAGGGCCCGCTGCTGATGACGCGCCAGGCGAACCTGCTCGACGGCGAGCTCGCCGCGACCGGCGTGCACGACCTGATCCTGCGCCATCTCGGCGTGCCGCGATCGCGCCGGCGCGGGTAGCGGGGTCGCCTCCCTCGCGCCCGGCGCGGGCGTATCCTGTCGCCGCGCATGTCAGCTTCGGTGAAGATCGCGGTCGTCGGCGGCGGCTACGGCGCGAAGGTGCCGCTGCCGGTCTACGGCGAGCTCGACGAGTTCGAGCCCGTCGCCGTGTGGTCGCGGCGGCCCGAGCGCGCGCGGGAGCTCGCGCAGGAGTTCGACCTCGCGCTCGGCACCGCCGACCTCGACGAGCTGCTCGGCCACCCCGGTCTCGAGGCGGTCCACGTCGCCGGCCCGGTCGCGACGCACGCCGAGGTCGCGATCGCGGCGGCGCGGCGCGGGCTGCACGTCCTGTGCGAGAAGCCGCTGGCCGCGAACCTCGACGAGGCGCGCGCGGTCGTCGCGGCGGTGCGGGAGGCCGGCGTCGTCGGCGCCGTGAACTACGGCCGTCGCATGCAGGGGACGCGCGAGCGGCTGCTGGAGCGCGTGCGCGAGGTCGTCGGCCGGCCGCGGATGATCTCGATCTCGCTCGTGCACGACGACCACGCCGAGCCCGACTCGCGGCCGTTCACGTGGGTGCAGGATCGTGCGATGGGCGGCGGGCGCCTGCAGGGCTACGGCGTGCACGACCTCGACCTGCTGCTGGAGGCCTTCGGCGACGTGCGGGAGCTCGCCGCGGCGACCGAGGTCGGCGTCGGCGAGCGCCGCGCCAAGGACGGCACGCCGCACGCGGTCACGGCCGAGGACGCGTACGCGATCCTGATCCGCTTCGCCGGCGGCGGCCTGGCGCAGGTCAGCCTGACGGCCACGGCCCGCCATGCGCGCGGCGACGTGCTCGAGTTCCACGGCGACGCCGGCAGCGTGCGACTGGACGCCGACAAGGTGCTGCACTCCGGCCGCGCCGGCGAGGAGCTGCGGTCCGAGGGCCCGCTCGAGGCGAGCTCGAAGAAGGCCTTCGCGCGCGTCGCGCGCAACTTCCACGCCGCGATCCGCGACGGCGCCGCACCCGACCCGTCGCTGCGGGAGGGGCTGCGCGTGCAGGCGCTGCTCGACGCGATCCACGTCGCCGACGACGAGCGGCGCTGGGTGACGCCCGAGCCGGTCGACTGACGTGGCGCAGACGCTGTACCTCGTCCGCCACGGGCAGACCGAGAGCTCCAAGCGGCTGGCGTACTCCGGGCGCTCGGACGTCGCGCTGACCGGCGAGGGGCGCGCGCAGGCCGCGCGGGTCGCGGCGAAGCTCGCCGGCGCCGGACTCGACGGCGTCTTCTCGAGCCCGCTGAGCCGCGCGCGCGACACCGCGCAGGCGATCGCCGACGCCGCCGGCCTGCTCGTGACCGTCGACGAGCGCCTGACCGAGGTCGACTACGGCGACTTCGAGGGCCTTGACCGCGCCGGCGCCGGCGCGCGCCTCGGCACTGCGTTCGACGACTGGCGCGCCGACCCGTTCGGCTCGCCGGTGCCCGGCATGGAGCCGCTGGCGGACGCGCTGGCGCGCGCCCGCGCCGCCACCGCCGACGCGCTCGCGGCCTGCGAGCGGCCCGTGATCGTCGGCCACCAGGGCATCCTGCGGATCGTGCTGATCGCGCTCGGCGAGCTCGAGCCGCAGGACTACTTCACGCGCCGCCTGCACGAGGCCGACCCGATCGTCGTGGCATCGCCGGCGCTCGCGGCTGTGTGACGTCGCTCCGCGTCACTTGACGCGGACGGGTTCGAGCGGTCTGCTTAGGGACGATGGGCGACCACGACGATCTCCTGCGGCGCTTTCAGCCGGTCCTCCGCTACGACTCCAACGAGCAGTTCTTCGCCGACAGCGCGGAGCAGTTCATGGTCAACCCCGGCAACGAGCTGCGCCGCAAGCCCACCGCGAAGGGGTCCGGCGCGGTGCTCGCGAGCGCGGCGCCGAAGGCCGGCGAGCCGCAGCTGGAGCTCGGCTTCCTCGGGCGCGAGACCTACGGCGACGGCAGCCCGGTGCAGGAGGGCGACGTCATCGGCGTGCGCGGCAAGGACTATCGCGAGCAGTACCGGCGCCTGCGCGTCGCGCGCCCCGAGCTCAACAACGTCACGTACGCGCACGCGATCGAGGCCAACGGGCGCCTGTGGCTGCAGTACTGGCTGTGGTACTTCTACAACGACTACCAGCTGTCGTTCGCGCTCGGCACGCACGAGGGCGACTGGGAGATGGTGCAGTACCGGATGGACGACGACGCCGGCCATCCCGACCTCGCGGTGTACGCGCAGCACCGCTACGGCGAAGTGCGCTCGTGGGAGAAGGTCGAGAAGTTCCCGCCCGACCTCGAGCGCCCCGTCGTCTACGTCGCGCGCGGCTCGCACGCGTCGTACTTCGAGTCCGGCTTTCACCAGACCGAGGCGTGGTACGACCTCGCAGACGGCAAGCGGCGGATGCCCAAGCGCCCGAAGCTCGAGATCCTCGGCACCGACGAGCCGGCCTGGACGCGCTGGCCGGGGCGCTGGGGCGACACGCTGCCGCGCGACCAGACGCTCGAGTCCAACAGCCCGACCGGCCCGGGCGCCAAGAAGCAGTGGCGCAGCCCCGACAAGATGCTCGACAACCCGTCCAAGCCCAAACACGGCAAGGCGCAGGCGCCGCCCGACGTCCAGGTGCGGCGCGCCGGCGGCGTGCTGCGCGTCGAGTACGACGTCACGAAGCGCCAGCCACGCCCGGACACGCTCGTCTTCACCGTCAACTCCGTCGACGAGCCGGGCATCCCGCCGCAGACGCACACCGTCGCCGTGCACTCCAGCGGCCACGGCAAGGTCACAACCGACGTGCGCCTGGACCCGCTGAAGACCTACGACGTCGCCGTCAGCACGATCGCGGGCGACCCGCCGATCCCGTCGGAGTCCGTCGTGCTCGAGATCGCGCCGTTCGAGAAGCCGGCGATGACGCTGCAGCAGCGTGCGCTGTCGATCGTGAGCGGCGCGATCGCCGCGGTGCGCGGCGATCGCCGCTAGCGGCGCTGAAGCGCGCTCCGCCAAGGACCGCGCCCGCTCGGCCTCGACCGCCGCCGGCCGCGCTGAAGCTCGGTCAGCCGAGGATCGCGGCCCGCTCGGCCTCGACCGCCGCGCGCACGACGCAGCCGACGACGTGGTCGTTGACGATGCCCGTCGCCTGCATCAGCGCGTAGGCCGTCGTCGGGCCGACGAAGCGAAAGCCGCGCCGCTTGAGCTCGCGCGCGAGCGCCTTGGACTCGGGCGTCGAGGCGGGCATCTCGGCGAGCGTCGCCGGTACGGGCGCGGGCGCCGTCGGTCGAAACGACCACAACAGCTCGGTCAGCGTCTCCCCCACCTCCTGCAGCGCGACCGTCGCGCGGGCGTTGGCGATCGTCGCCTCGATCTTCGCGCGGTTGCGCACGATCCCCGCGTCGCCCATCAGCCGCCGCACGTCGGCGTCGTCGAAGCGCGCCAGCGCGTGCGCGTCGAAGCCGGCGAACGCCGCGCGGAACCTCTCGCGCTTGCGCAGGATCGTGATCCACGCGAGGCCCGACTGAAAGCCCTCCAGGCACAGCCGCTCGAGCAGCCTGGCGTCGTCGTGCACCGGTCGCCCCCACTCGTCGTCGTGGTAGGCGACGTACAGCGGGTCGGTCGTCGGCCAGCAGCGCACGGGATCCGCCGCTGCCATCACTCGTCGTCGTCCTTCGTGAGCTTCGCCATCCAGCCCGCGTTCTGCAGCGAGATCACGCGCTCGCAGGCGCGCACGAACTGCTCGTCGGACAGCGCGCGGGCGGGCCCCAGGCGCCGGCGCAGGCGCCCGAGCTCGGATGCCGTGCGCAGGTACTCGACGAGCAGGAACTCGTAGCGCTCGGCGGCGGCGTGCGCGCCGACGGCGCCCGTCAGCGTCGTCGCGACCGGCGCCCAGACGCCGGCGCCCGCGGCGCCCGTCGCCCCCGCGATCGCCGCGAGGATCGCCCCCGCGACGGCGAGCACGAGCTCGGTCGTGCGCACCTGCCCGACGCGGCGCTCCAGCGTGGCCGCCTGCGGCAGGTAGTAGCCGTCGATCTGGTCGGTCACGCGCGTGGCGACGTACGAGTCGAGGTCGTGCACGGCGGGCGGCTCGCGCGTGGCGGGCTGCACGTGCAGGCCGTGGCGCAGCAGGTCCGCCGCCTCCTGCTCGATCGCGTCGAGGCCGTGCACGAGCGCATCGTCGCGATCGGCGCCGGCGTAGTCGCCGACGCGGGTGAGGTAGAGGTAGACCTCGGACTTCAGCGCCTCGGACACCGAGCGCACCGTCGTCCAGGCGCCGATCGTGTCCGTGCCGGCGCGCGAGCGCACGATCGGCACGAGCAGGATGCAGGCGGCGCCCGCGATCGACAGCACGGCGCCCGCGGTCGTGTCGACGCCGATCGAGATCGCCAGCGCGGCCAGCACCGCGCCGGCGATCGACAGCCCGAGCACGAGCCGGCGCGCCCGCTGGATCTCGGACTTCAGCCTGCCGGCGGTCTGCGACCAGACACTCTGTCGGTCCCACGCGAGCTGCAGCGCGGTGCGGGCCGGCTCGGTCATCGGGCGGCGAGCGTAGCCGCGTGGCGCGCCGCCGTCCACACGCCCGCCCGCGGCGGGCTCACGTGCGCGGGCGCTGCTCGAAGCCGGCGCAGCGCAGCACCGGCAGCCGCGGGTACTTCGGGTAGCGGTCCTCCTCGCGCGAGCGCTCGCAGAGCGAGAACGACGAGCCGCGCGTGTTGCGGACGATCCGCTGGTGGCGGCAGTGGTCGCACAGGCCTGCGGGCGGCGGCATCGCGCCGCAGGCTAGTGCGCCCGCGCGACAAGTTCCTCGAAAATGGTTGCCCAAGCAACTACAATCCGCGGCAGTGGCCACGTTCATCCGCCTGCTGACGTTCCTTCGCCCCTACCGGCGCGGCGTCTGGATGTCGTTCGTGCTGGCGGCGCTGGCGATGGGCGCGACGGTCGCGATCCCGGCGCTGACCGGCGCGGCGATCAACGCCATGAAGGCGCAGGACGGCGACCGGCTGAAGCTGCTGGGCCTGTTCATCGCGCTCGCCGGGCTCGTGCGCCTCGGCCTGACGATCATGCGCCGCCTCGTCGCCGGCAAGGTCTCGCTCGGCGTCGAGTACGACCTGCGCAACCGCGTCTACGGCCACCTGCTCGAGCTCGAGCTCGGCTTCTTCGACCACCAGCAGACCGGACAGCTCATGTCGCGCGCGACGGTCGACCTGCAGGCGGTGCGCTTCTTCCTCGGCTACGGCCTCGTGATCATCGCCCAGTCGGCGCTGACGATCGTCTTCGCGGCGGTCGCGATGGTCGTCATCGACCCCCTGCTCGCGCTGATCGCGCTGTCGCCCGTGCCGTTCGTCATCTGGATCGCGCATCGCTACGGCCGCCGCTCGCGCCCCGCGCTGCAGGAGGTCCAGCAGCGCATCGCCGAGCTGACGGCCGACGTCGAGGAGAACGTCGGCGGCGTGCGCGTCGTCAAGGCGTTCGCGCGCGAGGCGCTGCAGCGCGAGCGCTTCGGCACGAGCGTCGCGCGCGTCTTCGACCAGTCGATGATCTCGACGCGGCTGCGCGCGTTCTACAACCCCTTCATCGCCTTCTTGCCGCAGATCGGCCTCGCCGGCCTGCTGTTCCTCGGCGGGCGCGCGGTCATCGACGGCTCGCTGGACCTCGGCGAGTTCGCCGCCTTCTACACGTACATGCTCGCGCTGCTGGGCCCGATGCGCACCGTCGGCATGATCCTCGGGCTGTCGCAGCGCGCGACCGCGTCGGGCGCGCGCATCTTCGAGCTGCTCGACCGCGCGCCGGCGATCGTCGCGGCGCCCGGCGCCGTCGCGCTGCCGCCGGGCTCTGGCCGCGTCGAGCTTCGCAACGCGTCGCTGGCCTACGAGCCGGGCGGCGAGCCGGCGCTGCGCGACGTCACGCTGACCGTCGAGGCCGGCACGACGATCGCGCTCGTCGGCGCGACCGGCTCGGGCAAGACGACGCTCGTCGGCCTGATCTCGCGCCTGTACGAGCCGACCGGCGGCGAGGTGCTCGTCGACGGCGTCGACGTGCGCGACATCGATCCGAGGTCGCTGCGCCGCGAGATCGCGGTCGTCACCGACGACCCGTTCCTCTTCAGCGCGACCGTGCACGAGAACATCGCCTACGCGCGCCCCGGCGAGGCGACGCGCGAGCAGGTCGTCGCCGCCGCCGCGCGCGCGCAGGCGCACGAGTTCATCGAGGCGCTGCCCGACGGCTACGACACGCGCGTCGGCGAGCGCGGCCTGACGCTGTCGGGCGGCCAGCGCCAGCGGATCGCGATCGCGCGCGCGCTGCTCGCCGACCCGCGGATCCTGATCCTCGACGACGCGACGTCGTCGGTCGACGCGTCGACCGAGCAGCAGATCAAGCGCGCGCTCGGGGAGGTCATGGCCGGGCGCACGACGTTCGTCATCGCCCACCGCCTGTCGACGATCGCGCTCGCCGACGAGATCGCGGTGCTCGAGGCGGGCCGCCTGCTCGACCACGGCACGCACGCCGAGCTGCTCGAGCGCTCGGACTTCTACGGCGAGATCGTCGAGAAGGGCCTGCCCGACCAGGTCTTCCTCACGCGCAAGGCGCTCGAGCCCGAGGTGGCGGGGCTGTGAGCCGCTCGGCGCTGCTGACCGACGTGCTGCGGCGCGTGCGCCAGACCGGCGGGCGCGGGCGCAAGCTGCGCGGCCTGCTCGCGCTGCTGCGCCCCTACCGCGCCCGCGTGATCTGGATGTTCGTCGCGCTCGTCGCCGCGACCGCCGCCGCGCTCGCGCCCGCGCCGCTGGCGAAGTTCGCGATCGACGACGGCATCAAGCAGGGCGACCTGCGGACGCTGAACCTCGTCGTCGTCGCGTTCGTCGTCAGCGCGCTCGTCTACTGGGGCGCGACCTACGCGCAGACGTTCCTCGTCGGCTGGGTCGGCCAGCGCGCGCTGCAGGACCTGCGCATGCGCATCTTCGAGCACCTCCAGGCTCAGCCGGTCGGCTTCTACGAGCGCCGCCGCGCGGGCGCGCTGATCTCGCGCATGACCAACGACGTGCAGGCGCTCGACCAGCTCGTCACCGACAGCGTCGTGACGCTGTTCTCGAGCACGCTGACGCTGATCGGGACGATCGGCATCCTGATCTACTTCGACCTCGAGCTGGCGTTGCTGACGTTCCTGATCTTCCCGGTCATGGCGCTCGGGTCGCTCGCCTTCCGGATCGTCTCGGCCGACGCCTACAAGCGCACGCGCGAGTCGATCTCGGCGATCACCTCCTACCTGCAGGAGTCGCTGTCGGGCATCCGCATCCTGCGCTCCTTCGGCCAGGAGCCCCAGCACATCGAGCGCTTCCGCGAGCTCAACGAGGTCAACCGCGAAGCCAACATGACGACCGTCAACCTCAACGCGGCGTACTTCCCCGCCGTCGAGCTGATGAGCGCCCTGGCGACCGTCGGGATCCTGCTCTACGGCGGCTTCCAGGTCATCTCCGGCGACATCACGTCGGGCGTCGTGATCGCGTTCGTGCTGGCGCTCAACGGCTTCTTCGACCCGATCCAGCAGCTGTCGCAGGTCTACACGACCTACCAGTCGGGGATGGCGGCGCTCGACAAGATCTTCGAGCTGCTCGACGTCGAGCCCGACCTCGTCGACGCACCGGACGCCGCCGACCTCGGGCGCCTGCGCGGCGAGATCGAGCTGCGCGACGTGAGCTTCCGCTACGGCGAGGGCGAGGACGCCGCCTACGCCGTGCGCGACGTGTCGCTCGTCGTGGCGCCGGGCCAGACGGTCGCGCTCGTCGGCTCGACCGGCGCCGGCAAGTCGACGATCGCCAAGCTCGTCGCGCGCTTCTACGACCCGACCGACGGCGCCGTGCTCGTCGACGGCCACGACCTGCGCACGGTCACGCAGGCGTCGCTGCGCCGCCAGCTGGGCATCGTGCCGCAGGAGGGCTTCCTCTTCAGCGGCACGATCGGCGACAACATCGCCTTCGGGCGCCCCGACGCCACCGAGCAGGAGGTGCGCGCGGCGGCCCAGGCGGTCGGCGCCGATGCCTTCATCAGCGCGCTCGAGCACGGCTACGACACGCCGGTCGGCGAGCGCGGCACCCAGCTGTCCGCCGGCCAGCGCCAGCTCGTCGCCTTCGCTCGCGCGCTGGTCGCCGACCCGCGCATCCTGATCCTCGACGAGGCGACGTCGAACGTCGACCTGCACACGGAGGGGCGCATCGAGGCCGGCCTGCGCAGGCTGCTGGCCGGGCGCACGTCGATCGTCATCGCCCACCGTTTGTCGACGATCCGCCAGGCGGGCCGGATCGTCGTGCTCGACGGCGGTCGCATCGTCGAGCAGGGCACGCACGACGAGCTGCTGGACGCCCGTGGCGCCTACTGGCGGCTGTATCGCGACTGGATGGAGCAGGCCGCGGCGTAGCCTGGCTCGAGCGCCTCGAAGCTATACTCGCCGCGCCCCTTGCCGGGTGGAGTAATGGCAACTCGCCAGGTTCTGGCCCTGGAATTCAAGGTTCGAGTCCTTGCCCGGCAGTGACTCGCAG
>JAWVGK010000270.1:0-9571 GCA_033855155.1 Solirubrobacteraceae bacterium
CGACGAGCTCGGGACCGGACAGGCCTGACAACCATCTCTCGATGCTGGCACCCGCACCGTCGAGCCTGGCCGACATTGCGCACGAGAGTACCCGAGCGCGGCGCCGGGAACCAGCCTTCGCCGCCGGATCGAGCGCCGGGGACGTCGCGGCGGGCGCCGCGGCGGTCATCCGCGCATGCCCGTCGCACGAACTGGTCCGTATGCTCGCAGGCATGCACGAGACCCCGACCGGCGTCGCGCCGGCGCGTCGCACATGATCCTGGATCCACCGAAGGTCGATCGGGGATGAAGCGCGTCGCATTGACCGGCGCGACCGGACGCATCGGCAAGCACCTCGTCACGGCGCTGCAGCAGCGCGGCGACGAGGTCACGGTGCTGTCGCGCAACCCCGAGCGTGCGAGCGAGTCGCTCGGCGTCGAGGCCGTCGCCTGGGATCCGCAGGCCGACGGCGCGCCGGCCGAGGCGCTCGCCGGGCGCGATGCCGTCGTGCACCTCGCCGGCGAGGACGTCGCCCCGCGCTGGACCGACAAGAAGAAGGCCGAGATCCTCGCCAGCCGCGAGAAGGGCACGCGCAACCTGATCACCGGCATCTTCGCCGCCGAGCCGCGGCCGGCGGTGCTCGTCGGCGCGTCGGCGTCGGGCTATTACGGCCCGCGCGGCGACGAGGTCGTCGACGAGACGCAGCCGCCCGGCAGCGATTGGCTGGCCGAGGTCTGCGTGCGCTGGGAGCAGCAGACCGACGCGGCGATGCTCGGCACGCGCGTCGTCAAGGTCCGCACGGGGATCGTGCTCGACGCCGACGGCGGCGCGCTGGCGAAGATGGTCGGTCCGTTCAAGGCCGGCGTCGGCGGGCCGATCGGCAGCGGCAAGCAGTACATGCCCTGGATCCACCGCGACGACCTCGTCGGTATGTACCTCGCCGCGATCGACCACCCGAGCTTCTCCGGCCCGATCAACGCCTCGGCGCCGAACCCCGTCACGAACAAGGCGTTCGCCAAGGCGCTCGGCAAGGTCCTGCACCGGCCGGCGGTCGCGCCGGTGCCCGGACTCGTGATCAAGGGCATGTACGGCGCGATGTCGCAGATCGTGCTGACGGGCGTGCGCATGGTCCCGGGCCGCGCCGTGGAGCTCGGCTACGAGTTCCGCTACCCCGACCTCGACGAGGCGCTGCGCGACACGCTGGCCTGAGCGCCGGCGCCCGGCCCGACGGTCAGTCCGACAGGCGCTGCCAGGGCAGCGGGCCGACGACCTTCCAGTCCGAGTCGGCCTTCGCCGGGATGACGAGCCACGCCAGCGCGCCGACGACGCTCAGCAGCAGGCCCGACGCGAGGCCGACCTTCTCGCCGTAGCCCTTGCGCTGGGAGAGGTAGGACCCGACGATCGCCGACGCCAGCCAGACGAACAGCAGGTACAGCGCGAGCACGCCGACGTTCGCGATCGGGATCGGCAGCTCGTTCATGCGCCGAGGTACGCCTTCTGGACGTCGGGGTTCGTGCGCAGCGCGGCGGACGCGTCGCTGAGCGCCACCCGTCCGGTCTCCAGCACGTAGCCGCGCATCGACACCCCCAGCGCGTAGTTGGCGTTCTGCTCGACGAGCAGGATCGTCGTGCCCTGGCGGTTGATCTCCGCGACGGTCTCGTAGATGCGATCGACGAGGATCGGCGCGATGCCCATCGACGGCTCGTCGAGCAGCAGCAGCTTCGGGCGCGCCATCAGCGCGCGGCCGATCGCGAGCATCTGCTGCTCGCCGCCGGACATCGTGCCGGACTTCTGGCGCTCGCGCTCCTTCAGGCGCGGAAACAGCTCGTAGACGCGCTCGAGGTCGTCGCCGATCTCCGTGTCGCGGCGCAGGTAGGCGCCCATGTCGAGGTTCTCGCGCACCGTCATGCGCTGAAAGCAGCGCCGCGCCTCGGGCGACTGCGAGATGCCGCGGCGCACGATGTCCTGCGGCGGCGTGCGCGAGATCTCCTTGCCGAGGAAGCGAATCGAGCCCGTGCGCGGCGGCGTCAGGCCGGAGATCGAGCGCAGCGTCGTCGACTTGCCGGCGCCGTTGGAGCCGATCAGCGTCACGATCTCCCCCTCGTCGACCGTCAGCGACACGCCCTTGAGCGCCTCGATGTTGCCGTAGAAGGTGTGCAGGTCCTCGATCTCCAGCAGGGCCATCGCGTCAGCCCTGCTTTCCGAGGTAGGCCTCGACGACCTGCGGGTTGGCGCGCACCTCGACGGGGTCGCCCTCGGCGATCTTCTCGCCGTGGTCGAGCACGGTGATGCGCTCCGAGACGCCCATGACGACCTTCATGTCGTGCTCGATCAGCAGGATCGTGAGGTCGCGCTCCTCGCGAAGCTGGCGCATGAACGCCGTCAGGCGGTCGGACTCCTGCGGGTTCATGCCCGCGGTCGGCTCGTCGAGCAGCAGCAGGCGCGGCTCGGAGGCCAGCGCGCGCGCGATCTCGACGCGGCGCTGGTCGCCGTAGGCGAGGTTGATCGCCAGCTCGTCGTGGACCTTCTCCGCCAGGCCGACGTAGCGCAGCATCTCGCGCGCCTTGTCGCGCACGTCGCGCTCCTCGCGGCGCACGCGCGGCGGGCGCAGGATCGAGCCGATCAGGCCGGCGCCCATGCGCGCGTGCTGGCCGACCATGACGTTCTCGGTCGCGGTCATCGTCGCGAACAGGCGGATGTTCTGGAACGTGCGCGCGATCCCGAGCGTCGTGATGCGATCCGGCCGCGTGCGCGAGATGTCCCGGCCGTCGAACGTGATGCGCCCGATCGACGGCTTGTAGAGCCCCGTGAGCATGTTGAAGAACGTCGTCTTGCCGGCGCCGTTGGGCCCGATGATCGACACGATCGAGCGCTCGGGGATCTCGAACGACACCTCGCTGACGGCGACGAGGCCGCCGAAGATCTTCGACACGCCCTCGGTCGCAAGCAGGATCGGGGCCCTTGTGCCCGAGCCGGCCTTCGGCGACGCCGCGGGGCTGCTCATGGCGCACGCACCTCGAACGTGGCGTCGTCGACGCCGACGCCCTCCGTCAGCTCCATGGCCCGTCGTCGCTCCGGCAGCAGGCCCTGGGGGCGCAGGACCATGACGATCAGGATCAGGAAGCCGAAGATGCCGAAGTTCAGGATCGTCAGGTCGAAGTCCAGGCCGAGCTTGTGCGGCACGCCGTTGAAGACGTCGGGGATGAAGTACGTGTTGATGAACGACAGCAGCACCGCGCCCAACACGACGCCCCAGATGGAGCCGAGGCCGCCGAGGATGATCATCGCCAGCACGAAGATCGAGAAGCCGAACTTGAACTGGTCGGCCTGCACCGACGCCTGATAGGAGCCCAGGAACGCGCCCGAGATGCCGCCGAACGCGGCGCCCGTCGCGTACGCCAGCAGCTTCGTCTTGACGAGCGGCACGCCCATCGACGCGGCCGCGACCTCGTCCTCGCGGATCGCGATCCACGCCCGCCCCAGCCGCGAGTCGCGCAGGCGGAAGTTCACGAACAGCACGAGCGCCACGAGCACGAGCACGAACCAGAAGTACGGCCTGAGGTCGAACGCGGAGTCGAAGCCCCCGAACCCGGGCAGGTCGATCGCGTCGACCGGCGCGATCGCCTGGCGGCCGTTGGTGAGCTTGTAGCCGTCGGCGAACGTGATCTCGTCGCCGTTGACGGCGAAGCGGTAGATGATCTCGCCGAAGGCGAGGGTCACGATCGCGATGTAGTCGCCGCGCAGGCGCAGCGTCGGCAGCCCGATGAGCATCCCGGCGATGCCGACGATGATCACCGCGACGAGCATCACGAGCAGGAAGTTCAGGTGGATCCCGGGCAGGTGGCTGGCGAACTCGCCCGCGCCGATGTGGATGCCCTTCTCGCCGTTGATCGACGAGAAGTGATCGGAGGCAAACCAGCCCGTCGTGTAGGCGCCGATCGCGTAGAACGCGACGTAGCCGAGATCGAGCAGGCCGGCGAAGCCGACGACGATGTTCAGGCCGAGCGCCATCACGACGTAGGCCCCCGCGGTGATGAAGTTGTCGGTGACGTTCGACAGCGGGTCGAGGAACAGCGGCAGCAGCGCGGCGACCCCGAGGCAGACGACCGCGGCGACGAGGTTCTTGTTCTGGCCGAGCCTGGCCGTGAGGGCGTTCATCCCGCTTCCCTCGTGACCTCGCCGATGAGCCCCTGGGGGCGGAAGACCATGATCAGCACGAGGTAGGCGAAGACGACCGCGGTCGTCCACTCCGCGCCGATGCGGTTGTCGGCGATCTGCTGGATGCAGCCGATGATCAGGCCGCCGAGCACCGCGCCCTTGAGGTTGCCGATGCCACCCATGACGGCCGCCGTGAACGCGATCAGCCCGGCGGTGAAGCCCTGGAAGTACCAGATGCTCGTCTGGTAGAGGAGGTTCATCAGCCCGGCCGCGCCGGCGAGCATGCCGCCGAGCAGGAACGTCATCGAGATCGTCGTGTTGACGTTGATGCCCATCAGCCGCGCCGCGTCCGGATCCTGGGCGGTCGCGCGCATCGCCTTGCCGAGCCGGCTGCGCGAGATGAAGGTCGTCAGCAGGAACACCAGCGGCGCGGTCACCGCGATCGCCAGCAGGTCGCCGTTGTGGATCCGCACGCCGCCGACGTCGAGCAGCACGTGCGACTGGTCGACGAGGTCGGGCACCGACGCCGGCGACGACCCGAGCCACAGCACGCCGACGTTCTGCAGGATGAACGAGAAGCCGACCGCGGTGATCAGCGGCGCGAGCTTCGGCGCGCTGCGCAGCGGCTTGTAGGCGACGCGTTCGATCATGACGTTCAGCACGCCGCAGACGCACATCGCCAGCAGCATCGCGGCGAGCAGCCCGAGGACGAGGCCGACCGTGCCCATGCCCTCGTGCAGGCCGAGGTTGCCCCACAGCCCGAACGCGACGAACGAGCCGATCATGAAGACCTCGCCGTGCGCGAAGTTGATCAGCTCGATGATGCCGTAGACGAGCGTGTAGCCGAGCGCGATGAGCGCGAAGATCGCGCCGTTGGACAGCCCCAGCACGAGGTTGTTGCCGAGGTCGGTGAGCGTGCCCTTCGACGCGAGGTCGGTGATCGCGAGGTACACGGGCAGCGCCAGCAGCACGGCGATCAGGCCGTACCTGCTGGCCGCCTCGCGCAGTGAGTTCGACAGCCGGCCCTCGGGTGCGGCTGTCGCTGCGTCGGAGCTCATCCCTGAGGGTCCATTGTCCGTGGCTGACCCGAGGCGGCGGGACAGGCGGATCGACTCCGCCCGTCCCGTGCCTCGGCGCGTGCCCGCTGTGCTAGCCGGTCGCCGCCACGATCTTCTTGGAGTACGTCGGCGCGCCGTCCTTGATGACGTACAGGCCGTAGTCCGTCAGCGACGTGTCGCCGTTCTGATCGATCGAGTACTTGCCCAGGACGCTGTCGCGGTCCTTCGTCGCGAACAGCTGCTTGACGACCTCGGCGCGATCGTTGGCCTTGTCACCGGCGCGCTTGAGGACGTCGAGCGCCAGCGACATCGTCTCGTAGCCGTAGATGGCGTACGGCGGGATGACGCTCGTCTTGTACTTCGCCTTGAACTTCGCGAGCACCGGCGCCGCGCCCGGGAGATCCTTGACGCCGAGCGTCGCGACGGTGGTCTTGACGCGCTTGCCGACGGCGGCCGGGATGCCGCCCTGCTTCGGGTCGGCGAAGGCCGGCTCGCTGACGCCGTCGGGACCGTACAGCTTGACGGTCTTGTTGGCCGCGGCGACGTCCTTGAAGACCTGCACGCCGTTCTCGCCGGTGACGCCGGCCCACAGGAAGCAGTCGGACTTGATCTTCGAGGCGATCGAGCGGTAGTTGGGCGAGTTCTTGTCGGTGCCCTGCTCGTTCTCGATCTTCAGGCCGGCGCCCTCGGCGGACTGCTTGACGTTGCGTGCGAGGCCCGCGCCGTAGGTGGACTTGTCGTTCCACAGCGTGACGGTCTTGCAGCCGTCCTCCTTCATGACGCTGACGAGCGCGGCGCCCTGGATCTTGTCGCGCGGCACGACGCGGGCGTACGTGCGCGTGCCCTTCGGGTAGTACTTGTCGGGCTCGCCCGGCTCGGAGCCCGGCTCGTCGGTCGTCAGGCCGATGTACGTGTTCGACGGGCTGATCTGCGGGATGTTGCCCTTGTTGAGGATCGGCAGCGAGACCTTCGTGCCGCCGGAGTTGAACTCGCCGAGGTAGAAGATCGTCGACTTGTCACGGATCGCTTGGCGGGCGTTCTGCGCCGTCTTGCCCTCGTCCGCCGTGCCGGGGTTCTGTGCCGTCGAGTCGTCGAGCGACACGTACTTGATCTTGAACGTGCCGACCTGCGAGTTGACCTCGTCGAGTGCCAGCTTCTCGCCGTTGATGACGGCCTGCGACTGACCGCGCGACGTGCCCTGCAGCGGCAGCGAGGAGTAGATCGTCAGCGTCGTCCCCTCGACGGACGCGCCGCTGCCACCCGAGGACTTCTTGGAATCGCCACACGCTGCCACGCCGATCGCGAGTGCGGGCAACAGCAACCCGCATGTGGCCGCTCGATTGAAACGCAAGATGAAGCCTCCTAGGTGACTGAACACTGAAGCGCGCCGATCGTACACCCGTGCCAGGCGTGCTCGCGCGGGTTGGGCGTGCGCGTGCAGGCGCCAGGACATGCGACATCCGCCACGAGCGCGCGTCGGCGACCTCGCGCGACCGCGGCCGCTAGGGACGAACCTTCAGCACCTTGTCGAGCACGAGCCGCGACCCGCGCAGGCGGTTGCCGGCGAACGTGCTGAGGCTCGTGTCGCCGTCGCGGTCGATCGAGTACGTGCCGAGCACCGACCGGCGGTCGTGGATGTCGTGGAACGCGCGGATGACGGCGTCGCGCTCGTTGCCCTTCGCGCCCGCGGCGCGAATCGACGCGACGATCGCGTGCGCGGCCTCGTAGGCGAACAGCGCCTCGGACGCCGGCGCACGGCCGAACGCCGCGGCGAAGCGCGCGCGGAAGTCACGCGCGGATGGCGGCAGCAGGCGCGGCGGCAGCAGCGGCGTCGTGATCCGCATGCGCCGCTGCACCGCCGGGCGCAGCGTCCTGATGAAGCTCGGGTCGGCGACGGCGTCGGGTCCGAACAGCTGCATCCGGGGCGCGGCCCTGGCGACGGCCGCGACGATCCGCGCGGCCCCGCCCGCGCTGTCGCCGGCGAACAGGAAGGCGTCGGCGCCTGTCGCGGCGATGTCCTGCGCGTGGCCGGCGAGGTTGCGCATGCGGGCGTCGATGCGGCCCTTGTCGACGACCGCGATGCCCTGCGCGTCCGCGGCCTTGGAGACCTGGTCGGCGAGCCCGCCGCCGTCGAGCTCGCGGTCGCCGAGCATCGCCAGGGTGTGGACGCCCTCGGCCTTCATGTAGCCGACGAGCGCCGACGCCTGGACGTGGTCGGCGGGCACGAGGCGCCCGAACGTGCGCTTGCCCGACGGGTAGAAGCGCTCCGGCTCGCCGGTGCGTACGCCGCCGGCGCGCGTCAGGCCGTCGTAGGCGCTCGTCGGGCTGACCTGCAGGACATCGCCCTCGTTGGTCAGCGGCAGCGACAGCGCCGTCGCGGCGGAGTCGCGATCGCCGATGTAGGCGATCGTGTTGATGTCGCGCACCGCGGTGCGCGCGTTGTCGAGCACGCGGTCGCTCGTCCACATCGCGTCCTCGCGCGTGGAGGAGTCCAGCGAGACGTACGTGACGCTCAGCGCGCCGGCCTTGCCGCCGGCCTCCTGGAGCGCGAGCTTGATCGCGTTGACCATGTCCTGCGAGCTCTCGCGCTCGGGCCCGTGCAGGGGCATGCTCGAGTAGATCGTGACCGTCCGGCTGCCGCTCTGGGGCGTGCCGTCCTCCGACGTGCCGTCGCCGCAGCCCGCGAGCACGAGCACGACCCCCGTCACGACGCAGGCCAGTGCGCCCCGGAGACCCCCCACGGCGGGCTACTCCCGGCCGGGCAGGTACGGCTTGAGGATGCGAACGGTCGCCGCGAGGGTGATGATGACGATCGCGACGAGGAACCCGTCGAGCGCCTTGGCGCCGATCGCCCACAGGACGATCCAGATCAGCATGGCGAAGGTGGTGGCGAGGACGAGTCCCATGAGCGCGGCAGCCTAACGGATGAGCCCGGCGCCAAGCGCGGCAACGAGCTCGCCGACCGCCGCCGCCGGATCGTCGGACTCCGCGGCGGCGCGCACGAGCCGCGTTCCGACGATCACGCCGTCGGCTCCCGCGCGCGCAGCGGCGCTCGCCTGCTCAGGCGTCGAGATGCCGAAGCCGATCGCGACCGGCACGTCCGTGCACGCCTTCACCCGGTCCAAGAGCGCGCGATGGGCGTCCTCGTCGGTCTCGCGCTCGCCGGTCGTGCCGACGACCGAGACGGTGTAGAGGAAGCCGCGCACGCGGGCGCCGATCGCGCGCAGGCGCTCGTCGGGCGTCGTCGGAGCGACGAGCGCGACGAGCGCGATGCCGTGCGCCTCGCATGCCTGCTCGATCTCCCCCGCCTCCTCGAGCGGCAGGTCGGGCACGATCAGCCCGCTGACGCCGGCGGCGGCGGCCGTCGCCGCGAACCCGTCCGGGGTGCGCGCGAGCACGAGGTTCACGTAGCCCATCAGCACGACCGGCAGGCGCCGCGAGAGCTGCTCGGCGACGCCGAGCACGCCGTCGAGCGTCGCGCCGGCGCGCAGCGCGGCGGTGCCTGCCGCGTGGATCACCGGGCCGTCGGCGAGCGGGTCGGAGTACGGGATCCCGAGCTCGACGAGGTCGGCGCCGTTGTCGGCGCAGGCGAGGCCGATCTGCAGCGACGTGCGCATGTCGGGGAAGCCGCCCATGAGGTACGGCATCAGCGCCGCGCGGCCCGCGCGGGTCGCGAACGCCGTCGCGATGTGGTCGTGGCCGGTCGCGACGACCGCCGGCACCCGGTCGCGCGCGGGCTTACCCATCGTGCGCGACGACCTCGGCGAGGTCCTTGTCGCCGCGGCCGGAGAGGCAGATGAGGTCCAGCGTCGAGCCGCCGCCGTCCTCGTGCAGGGCGTAGTGCAGCGCGTGCGCGGTCTCGAGCGCCGGGATGATGCCCTCCAGGCGCGTGACCTCGCGAAACGCCGCGAGCGCGTCGACGTCCTCGACGGCGACGTAGCGCGCGCGGCCGCAGTCGCGCAGGTGCGCGTGCTCGGGTCCGGAGCCGGGGTAGTCCAGGCCGGCCGACACGGAGTGCGCCTCGGTCACCTGGCCGTCGTCGTCCTGCATGACCGCCGACAGCGAGCCGTGCAGCACGCCCGCGCGGCCGCCGACGGTCAGCGGCGCGCCATGGCGCCCGGACAGCAGCCCCTCGCCCGCGGCCTCGACGCCGATCAGCGTGACGGCCGGGTCCGACACGAACGCCGTGAACAGGCCGATCGAGTTCGAGCCGCCGCCGACGCAGGCGATCGCGCGGTCGGGCAGGCGCCCCGCGCGCCGCAGCAGCTCGGCGCGCGCCTCGTCGCCGATCATGCGCTGCAGGTCGCGCACGAGCGCCGGGTAGGGCGCCGGCCCGACGGCCGAGCCGATGATGTAGTGCGACGTCGCGACGGTCG
>JAWVGK010000271.1:0-6531 GCA_033855155.1 Solirubrobacteraceae bacterium
GATCGCCGGCGGGCTCGGGGTGCCGGTGACGAACCTGCTCTCCGTCGACCCCGACACGGACTTCATCGACCCGCAGTCCGAGAGCAACGTCACGGGCGACGCCCTGCGCGCGGCGGCCGGCCAGAGCCTGAGCCCGGGGATCATCGTCCTCGTGCGCACGCCGGATCCCGTCCGCAGCGACCGCGGGCACGCGACGCTCGAGGAGGTCGTCACGCGGATCGCCGCCGACCCCGGCGTGGCGAAGACGCGCTCCGCGCTCGACGACCCGCGCCCGTCGAGCCCATTCGTCTCCCACGACGGGCGCTCGAGCTTCGTCGCCGTCTACGTCGGCGGCGGCTTCGACGGCGAGGACACCGGCAAGCGCCTCGACGAGGTCCTGCCCGCTCGCTTTCCCGGGGTGAAGGTCGGCGGGCTGGCGATCGCCGGGCCCGAGATCGGCGAGCAGGTCTCCAAGGACCTCGCGAAGGCCGAGGCGCTTGCCTTTCCCGTGCTCTTCCTGCTCGCGCTCGTCGTCTTCCGCGGCGCGATCGCGACCGGGCGGCGCATGACGAGCAGCGACAGCCGGAAGAAGAAGCCACGCTCGGTGACGACCTCGCGGTGGCGCAGGCGCGCCGGCGCGAGCGCGTTGACGCGCTCGCCGAGCACCATCAGCAGCGCCGGCAGCGCGACGAGCGACACGAGGCACGCGACCGCCGCCGTGATCGCCCCCGCGACGCCCATCGAGTACAAGAAGCGCGCCGGGAAGACGAGCAGCGACAGCATCGCCGCCGCGACCGTCAGCGAGCTGAAGACGACGGTCCGCCCGGCCGTGCGCAGCGTGCGCACGAGCGCCTCGCGGCCGGCGCCGTCGCGCTCCATCTCCTCGCGGTAGCGCGACAGGACGAACAGCGAGTAGTCGATCGCCAGCCCGAGCCCGAGCCCGATCGTGAGGTTGAGGGCGAAGATCGACAGCAGCACCCCCTCGTTGACGACGCGCAGGCCGAGGAACGTGCCCATGATCGTCAGCAGGCCGACGAACAGCGGCAGCAGCGCCGCGACGCCGCCGCGGAAGATGATCAGCGACAGCACGAACAGCAGCGGGAACGCGAGCGTCTCGGCGCGCCTGAGGTCCTGCTCGACCTTGTCGGAGACCTGCGGCACGGCGACGGCGTAGCCGCCGACGACGACCCCGGGCAGGCCGGCGAGCGTGTGCGCGATGCGGGTGCCGGCGGGGCCCTCCGTGCCCGTGCGCAGGTAGACGGCGACGTACGTGGCGCGGCCGTCGCGCGCGATCAGCGGGCTCGGGCCGGGGCGGCGCGCGGTCGTCGTGCGCGCGCCGGCGTCGAGCACGGAGACGACCTGCGCGACCGCGCGATCGGCGCGCACCCGCGCGACGACCGTGCGCAGCTTCTCGCGGCCGCGCGGCCCGAGCACGGGCCCGTCGCTGCGCACGAGCACGATCACCGCCGGGCTCAGCGTGCGCCCGAGCTCGCCCTCCAGGCGCTGCGACGTGCGGCGGCTCTCGGCGGCGGGGTCGACGAAGTCGTCGGCGTCGCCGGTCGACAGCAGGCCCGCCACCGGCGTGCCGAGCACGACGGCGACGGCGAAGAACGCGATCGAGCCGAGCAGGAAGCGCCGGGGGTGCTCGGCGATGACGTGGGCGAGCCTGCTGAGCATGGCGGCCCGCGAGCGTACAGACCGGTCGATGGCGGATCGCGAACGTGGCACGCGAAGCGCACGGCGCCGCGACATCGGCGCGCGGCCGCTGTCAGGCGACGTTTGCGAGCCCGGCGCGCCCGTGGTCAGGCGACGCGTGCGACCTCGGCGCGCTCGCTGTCAGGAGACGCGCGCGGTCCCGGCGTGGCCGCTGGTCAGGCGACGCGCGCGATCCCGGCGTCCGCGAGCCCGCGCTGCAGCTCGTCGAGCCCGAACGCCTCGACCGGGCCGAGCGCGCCGCTGCCACCGACGCCGTCGAGCGCGGCGCGGATCGCGCTCCACGCGAGCATCCCGGCGGTGAAGTCGTACGGGCTCGCGCCCTCCAGTCGCACGGTCGCAAGCTGGACGCCGGCGCCGTCGGAGGCGATCGCGACGACCTGCGCCCGCGCCCGCGCACGCGTGGCGGCCGACGGACCGCCGGTCGAACCGACGACGAGGCGCTGCGCCGTCGCGGTCAGCGCGCCGGCGACGCCGGGCACCTTCGTCGCCAGCGCGGTCGCGCCGGAGAGCACCTGCAGGGCGCGCGACGCCGGCCCGAACCAGCCCAGCCAGACGCCGACCTCGCGCAGCCCGGGATGCAGGCGCGCGAGCGTGAACTGCTCGCTGGCCCCGATCGAGACCGCTTGGCGCCCGTCGATGCGGCGCACGTGGCGCGCGCCGCGCTCGGCCACGATGCGGCCGTCGCGAAACGCGTACGCGGGCTCGGCGAGCATCCCCGCCGCCGACGCGCGCGTACCGCCGCTGAACTGCCCCGCGGGATCGCCGGCCACGAAGTAGCCGACGTCGACGCGCACGGCGCGCGCGCCGGCCTCGCGCAGCGCCAGCGCGCCGGCGAGGTTGCCGGGCGCGTAGTCGTAGCCCATCGCCGTCAGCAGGCCGCAGCCGGCCGCCGCGGCGCCCGCGCCGTGACGCTCGAAGACCGTGCGGATGAACGGGGGCTCGCCCGTCGAGTCGAGGTAGTGCGCGCCCGCGTCGATCGCCGCCCGGACGGCCGGCTCGCCCCAGCGCACGAACGGCCCGACCGTCGAGACGAGCACATCGCCGCGGCGCAGCAGCTTCGCGATCGCCGCGACGGCGTCCGGGGCCGTGGCGTCGGCGGCCGCGCAGTCGCTGCCCAGGCGCGTCGCGAGCTCCTGCACGCGGGCGCGATCGCGCCCGACGAGCAGCGGCTGCGCGCCGCGCGCGACGAGCGCTCGCGCGGTCAGCTCGCCGGTGAACCCCGTCGCTCCGAAGAGCACGATGCGCGCGCACACGAGGACCTACGCTACCCATCCGACCGGGGCCCGGCGCGGCGATCCAGCGGGTACCCTCTGGCCGATGGACGAACGGGTTCTCGCGGAGCGCCTGATGACCTACGACACGTCCACCGACAACGGCCTGCGCGCCGCCGTCGGCTTCGTCAAGGGCTGGCTCGAGGCGCGCGACATCCCGGTCCAGGGGCGCGAGTTTGGTGGCCTGCCGGTGGTGCTCGCCGACGTCGGCCCGGTCGACGGCCCGTGCGTGATCTTCCACGGCCACGTCGACGTCGTGCCGGCGCATCCGCAGCAGTTCACGCCGCGCATCGAGGGCGATCGCCTGATCGGCCGCGGCGCCTACGACATGAAGGGCGGCCTCGCGGCGATGATGTGCGCCGTGCACGACGTCGCCGGCAACGGCCACGTGCGCGTGCGCTTCGTCTGCGTGCCCGACGAGGAGTCCGACGACGTCGGCTTTCGCTGCACGGAGGCGCTCGTGCAGGAGGGCCTGCGGGGGGACTTCGCGATCACCGGCGAGCCGACCGAGCTGCACATCGGCGTGCAGGCGAAGGGTGTCCTGGCCATCCGCGTCGAAGTCCGCGGCACGGCCGCGCACGGCTCGACGCCGTGGCTGGGCGACAACGCGATCCTCAAGGCCTACGACGTCTTCCGACGCATCGAGACCCTACCCTTCAGCCGCGAGTCCTCCGATCTCTTCGACCGGCCCTCGATCAACGTCGCGCGGATCGACGGCGGCGACGCGTTCAACAAGGTGCCGGACCTCTGCCGCATGGACGTCGACATCCGCTTCCTACCCGACCAGGACCCCGGCGCGATCCTCGCGGACGTCCGCGCGCTGCCCGACGTGCGGATCGTGAAGACCTTCCAGCGCTCGCCGGCGTACGTGTCGCGCGCGAACCCGTTCGTCCGCGCGCTGCGCGAGGCGGTCTCCAAGTCGCTGGAGGGCGAGGCGCTGTCGGTCGGCCGCGACGGCGCGTCGGACGCGATCTCGTTCCTCGAGGCGGGCGTACCGGCGGTCGAGTTCGGGCCCGTCGGCGGCGGCCACCACGGCCCCGAGGAATGGGTCTCGATCCAGTCGCTGGAGCGCTACCGGCGCGCGCTCGGCGACTTCGTCGCGGGCCTGCCGGCGTGGCTCGCGCTCGCCGCCGCGGAGAAGCCCCCGCTGCGCGCTGTCGAGGGCGGGCTCGCGTGAGCGTGCTCGGGTCCGACGACGTCCCCGGCGTCGGCCTGCAGATGGGCAAGAAGTTCGCGATCGGCGGCGTGCTGATCGTGCTGTTCTCCGCGATCGCCGTCGCCAGCGGCCTGCTGCTCGAGGTCCACGAGGACGTGACGGTCTTCGCGCACGAGTCGGCGCCGATCCCGGAGATCAAGAACGTGCTCGACGACGTCAAGGCGAGCGATCCGCAGACGATCCTGCTGCTGGGCTCCGACAAGCGCTTCGGCGACGGCAAGGACGAGAAGCCGCGCTCGGACACGATCATCGTCGCGCGCCTGGACCCCGACAAGGGCGCGACCGCGATCATGTCGATCCCGCGCGACCTCAAGGTCCAGATCCCGGGCTTCGGCACCGACAAGATCAACGGCGCCTATCACCTCGGCGGGCCGAAGCTCACCGTGCGCACGGTGCGCAACCTGCTCGGCATCCCGATCCACCACGTCATCAACGTGAACTTCGGCGGCTTCGCGCGGGCGGTCAATCGCCTGGGCTGCGTCTACGCCGACGTCGACCGTCGCTACTTCAACGACCGCGGCGGCCCCGGCGGGTACGCGACGATCGACCTCAAGCCCGGCTACCAGAAGCTCTGCGGCCAGGACGCGCTGGACTACGTGCGCTTCCGCCACACCGACTCGGACTTCGTGCGCGCCGCGCGCCAGCAGGAGTTCCTGCGCCAGGCGAAGGAGCAGATCGGCCTCGGCAAGCTCTTCGGCGACCGCAAGAACCTGCTGAAGATCTTCGGGCGCTACACGCAGACCGACATCTCCGAGAGCAACGACGCGGCGATCCTCGGCCTCATCAAGCTCGCCTACGAGTCCTCGAAGACGCCGATCGCGGAGATCCAGTTCCCGGCCTACGACACGCCCGACGGCTACGTCGAGATCACGCGCGACAAGCTCGTCGAGACGGTCGACCGCTTCATCGACGTGCGCGGCCGCACGCCCGATCCGACCGCCATCGCGAAGAAGAAGCCCAAGCGCATCAAGTCGCACCGCGCGCTCGCGCCGGGCCTCGTGCTGGCCAAGGAGGAGGGCGAGAACCACGTCCTCGCGATGGACCTGCGCCTCGGCGAGCTCGGGCTGCCGGTGTACTTCCCGAAGGCGCGCCTGGCGCGCGGCACGTACGTCAAGGACAGCCCGCGCTCCTACGAGATCTTCGATCGCAACCACAAGCGCTACCGCGCCTACCGGATCGTCCTGTACGCGGGCGACATCGGCCAGTACTACGGCGTCCAGGGGACGACGTGGAAGGCGGCGCCGATCCTCGAGAACTGGACCGACGAGGTGCGCATGCGCAAGCGCACGTACCGGCGCTACTTCGACGGGCGCAAGATCCGCCTGATCGCCTGGGAGACGCCGAAGGCCGTCTACTGGGTCTCCAACTCGCTGACCCAGAAGCTCACGAACAAGCAGATGATGGACGTCGCGCGCTCGCTGCAGCGCATCGGCCAGTAGATGCCCCGCACCCCGCCGCGCGGCGGCGGCGGGTAGGGTGACCGCCGCATGAGCGAACGCCGCGAACCCATCGGCGTCATCGGTACGGGCTACGTCGGGCTCGTCACCGCCGCCGGCTTCGCGCACCTCGGCAGCGAGGTCTTCTGCATCGACATCGACGCCGACAAGATCGCGCGCCTGCAGGCCGGCGAGATCCCGATCTACGAGCCGGGCCTGGCGGAGATGGTCGATGCCAACCGCCACCGCCTGCACTTCTCGACGCAGATCGAGGACGCGCTGGACAACGCGCGCCTGCTGTTCGTCGCCGTCGGCACGCCGCCGACGTACTCCGGCGACGCCGACCTCGGCGCCGTGCGCGCCGTCGTCGCGGCGATCCCGGCGTCCGACGAGCACGCGCTCGTGATGAAGTCGACGGTGCCGGCGGGCACCGGCGCCTCGATCCAGCGCGTGCTCGCCGAGCAGGGCAAGGCCGGCCTGGGCTACGTCTCGTGCCCGGAGTTCCTCAAGGAGGGCTCGGCCGTCAAGGACTTCCTGAACCCCGACCGCGTCGTCGTCGGCGACGACGGCACGTGGGCCGGCGACGCCGTCGTCGAGCTCTACGAGCCGCTGCAGGCGCCGCTCGTGCGCACCGACATCGCTTCGGCGGAGATGGTCAAGCTCGCCTCCAACGCCTTCCTCGCGACGAAGATCTCGTTCATCAACGAGATCGCCAACGTCTGCGAGGAGACCGGCGCCGACGTCATCGAGGTCGCGCGCGGCATGGGCCTCGACGACCGCATCGGGCAGAAGTTCCTGCAGGCGGGCATCGGATTTGGGGGCTCGTGCCTCGCGGGTGAGGAGACCGTCCTCGTGCGCCTGCGCGGCACCACGACGCTCATGACCTTCGAGCGTCTGTGGCGCCGTCTGCTCG
>JAWVGK010000272.1:0-9248 GCA_033855155.1 Solirubrobacteraceae bacterium
CGCATGAAGTCCTGCCCCTTGGGCGAGTCGAGGTTGCGGAAGGCCAACGTGCCGCCCTGCCGGACGGTCGGCGGCCGGCCGCTCGCGCCGGCGCCGGTGAGGTCGCCGAGGGCGTAGACGAACTGCTTGATGTTCACGGTGCTACGCGGCGCGCCGGCTCGCAGCGTGCGCGCGTCGGGCAGCGCCGCAGAGCCCGTCCCGCCGTGGTTGTCGTTCTCGGGCAGGTGGCCGTGCGTGACGACGCCGTGCCAGTCGACGGGCTGCTCGAACGGATCGGGAGCGCCCGCGATCGTCTTCGTCGTGTACCAGAGCGGGTCGACGATGCCCATGACCTCGTACCACGACGCGCGCTTGGTGTCGTAGGTCGCCGACACGCTGAGCGTGTCGCCCTTGCGCACGGCGACCCGCCAGTCGGGCTTGGTGAACGTCATCGAGGCGTCCCACGAGACGGCGCCGGCGGGCTCGTAGTACTTCGCCTCGGAGCGGAAGATCGTCTTGGTCTGCGCCCCGCGCGTGCTCTTCAGGTCGACCCACAGGCCGCCGGGATGGACGTGTCCGCCGGCCGCGACGAGCGTCGCGTCCGCCGGCATCGTGATGTGCTGCAGGGGGCCGAGCTTGGCCCGCTCGGCACCGCGCGCGTCGTCGGGGAACGTGTACCTGCCGTCCTTGCCCCAGCCGCGGTGCGCGTCGAAGACGGGGTAGGCGCCGCGGCCGACGTCCAGCCACAGCGGCTTGACCTCGGCGATGTCGGCGGCGGCCGGCGCGGAGGCCGGCACGAAGTCGATGTCCCAGGTGATGTAGACCTGCGCCGTCGTCGGCGTCAGGTTGTGCAGCATGTAGTTGAGGATCCACTCGTCGGAGGGGTCATAGCGGTAGCCGAAGCCGCGCGGGAACTGCGTGATCGTCTTCTCCTCGCCGACCGCGAACGTCGGGGCCTGGCGCATGATCCAGACGCCGTGGTGCAGGTGCAGGACGTCGACGGCCGGCTTCTTGCCGTTCGTGTAGACGAGGTCGGGGCGAAAGCGCGTGATGTAGCCGGGAACGCCGGGCTTCTGCGTGTTCGGCTCGAAGACGATCGGGTTCTGTCCGGGCCGGATCGTGATCGGCCCGTAGCGGTAGCGCCGATGCTGCACGCCGGAGTACGCGACCGGCACGACGACCCCGCTGGGCACCTTCGCGGCGGGCGCCGCGTCGGCGGTCGGCTGCGCCGCCGATCCACCGCAGCCGGCGGCGAGGATCGCGGCGGCGGCGACTGCGAGCGCAAGAAGTCCCGGCCTGATGTTCCTCGAAATCGACATGAGCGTCCTTCCTACGCGTGCTGTCAAAGGCTCCGCGATGCAGCGTCGCAGACGCCGGCGTCGGGCTGTGTGCGGTGGATCCGGCCGGGAGGGTAGCGATCCGATCTTCGGCCACGGCGGGCGCGCGCCACATGGGCGCCAGGCGGCTGCGCACGCCACGGGCGCGCCTGACCGTGACTTCACTCACACACAGCGCCTGCCACGCCATCACCATGGTTGTCAGGCAACGTTGTGCGAACGCGCCGGCCGCTGGACGCGCGCCGGCACGCAAGGAGGTAGGCGCCCATGAAGGCGACGATGGTGAAGGAACTGCAGTACTACGTGACGGGCGATCGCGTCAGCATCGCCGTCGAGCTCGACTCCGAGGGCATCGCGACATACGTCAGCTACGCGATCGACAGGCGTGCGCCGCAGGAGTTCCGCGGCGACGACATCACGACCGGCCACTCCGAGGAGGGCACGCACGCGACGGTGCTGCTCGAGAACGGCGCCGCCGACGGCCCGATCGTGCGCCTGACGGTCGTCGTGCCGGACGTCGTCGCGGGCGACGAGAGCTCGTTCGAGGTCTCCGCCGCGGCGCTGCGCACGACCGAGCAGTCGCTCTTCGGCGGCCCGCGGCCCGGTCCGCGGCAGACCTACGAGGCGCTGTCGCTGAAGGGCAAGGTCACGGTCGCCGGCGGCGAGCAGGGGACGTGCCGCGACTGGCAGGCGATCCACGACCTCATGCCCGGCCACCCGGCGAAGCTGACGGTGACGGGCACATGCACGTTCCCGACGCTGGGCTACCAGGTCGAGCTGCGCCGCAGCCAGCCGCAGGGCATCAACCCGCGCGACCTGCTGCTCGACAAGATCGTCACGCCGCCCTCCGGCCTCGCCGGCGACGTCGTCACCGACGTCGTGGCGCGCTACGAGGAGGTCACCGACTTCCGCTACGAGACGGTGACGATCCAGCCCGACGGCCCCTCGATCACGGTCGAGGACGCATTCTAGGCAGGCGATCGGACGCGGCTCCCGGTGCTCGCCGGGAGCCGCAGCCGCCACGGCTCGATCCATCCATGCACGACGGCCGAGCGGTCGCGGCCGGCGGGCTCGACGCAGACGGCGACCGCGAGCGTCTCGGCGAGCGGGCCGGCGGCGACCTCGGGATCGCAGACGCAACGATGCGCCGGCCCGTCACCGGTGGGCGCCGGTGCTGCGCCGGAAGGCCGGCGCTACTTGCGCGGCTTGAAGAACTCGATCGTGTAGCTGACCTCGTCGTCGGCGATGCGCGTGTCACCGTCGATCACGATCGAGCTCGGCACGCCGCGCTCGCCGTAGATCACGTCGAGCCGTGCCGCCTTCGCGTCGATCGTTCGCTGGATCGTGCGAAACAGGCGCGGGACGGTGGCCTGCTGGAGCAGGAAGTCCGGCGTCCCGGCGACGGGGCGGCCGTCGCGGACGACGACCTTCGTCGTCTTCAGGTTCGGGCAGAAGCACGTCACCGTGATCTCGAAGCTGTACGAGCGCGGCCCGGCGGCCTTCCACGCCTTGCGCGCGCGATCGAGTCGCAGCTGTGCGCTTCCATCGGTGATGTTGGATGCGGTCTGCTTCTCGGCGGCCGGACCCTGCCCGGCCGCGATCGGCACCGCGGCAAGCCCGACCAGCAGCAGCGCGAGCGTCGTTGCGTATCTCATGGCCCAACCCTAGACACTGGCGCGCCGCGCGGCTACAAACAAATCCACATCTATTCCACGATGGTAGGCTTCGACAGACCAGAAACCAGGCGTAAGCGACAGGGGCTTGACGTCAAGACCAGACAGCGGCTCACAGATGACCTGTCGAGCTGCTGATCGGAGCGGGGTGACACGGATGGACGACGTGCCGCAGCACCACCTTGGGCTCGTGCCAGACCTCCCGGTGACAGAGATGCGGGAGCGCTGGGCCGGCGACGCGCAGGACGGCCGCGGGGCGCGGGGGCCACGGATCGAGCGCCGCCGCGGGACGCGCAAGACGCGCGTCCACGTCTCGCTGGTGATCCCGGCGATGAACGAGGAGTCCAACATCGCGTGGGTGCTCGAGCGCCTGCCCGCCGAGATCGACGAGGTGATCCTCGTGGACGGCAACTCGGTCGATCAGACCGTCGCCGTCAGCCGCGCGATCCGCCCGGACATCCGCGTCATCGGCCAGGATCGCCCGGGGAAGGGCGCCGCGCTGCGTGCCGGCTTCGACGCCGCCCGCGGGGATCTCGTGGTCATGATCGACGCCGACCGCAGCATGGATCCGGCCGAGATCGGGCGCTACCTCGCGGCGCTCGCCAAGGGCTATGACCTCGTCAAGGGCTCGCGCTTCATGGGTGACGGCGGCACGAAGGACATGGAGTTCGTTCGGCGCTGTGGCAACGCCGCGCTGCGCGGTCTCGCCAACGGCTTGTACCGCACGGACTTCACCGACCTCTGCTACGGCTTCATGGCCTTCCGCCGCAGCCAGCTCACCGCGCTCGCGCTGGAGGCCGACGGCTTCGAGATCGAGACCGAGATCGTCGTGCGCGCGATCAACGGCGGCCTGCGCATCTGCGAGGTCGCGAGCTTCGAGCAGCCCCGCGGCCACGGTGAATCGAACCTCAACACCTGGCGCGACGGCACGCGCGTCCTGCGCACGATGCTGCACCACCGCTTCACGCATAGCGACCGGCGGCGCCGCGCGATCGCCCACGACCCGGTCGAGCGGCTCGTCGAGGTGGAAGCCGCCGCCGAGATCTCCGCCTGAAGCCGGCCGCGCTGTTCGGTCGGTGACATAGTCCGCAGCGTCGGTTCGGGCCTCACCGGCGCGCTCGCAGTCGTGCATCGCAACGAGCGCCGGCGTCACCGCGGTGCTCTGAGTTCACCTGCGACACGCTCGGCTCTTGCGCCGAGCGTCGGCGGAGAGCGGCCGAGCGACCGTGCCACATGGCACCCTGTGTCGACGGTGGACGTCGACGACCTCTACGGCCTGCCCTTCGATCGCTTCGTCGCCGAGCGCGGGGCGCTGGCCAAGGCGCTGCGCTCCGCCCGCGAGCGCGAGCGGGCGGCGCAGGTGGCGGCGCTGCGCAAGCCGTCGGTGGCGGCATGGGCGGTCAACCAGCTCGTGCGCACGCAGCACGACGCCGTCGCCGAGCTCTACGCCGCGGGGGACGCGCTGCGCGACGCGCAGGCGGACCTGCTCGCCGGTCGCGGCGACGGCCGCGCGCTGCGCGCCGCGGGCGAGGCCGAGCGGGCGGCGGTGCAGCGGCTCGTCGAGACCGCGCGCGGGCTGCTGACGTCCGACGGTCACGAGCTCAGCGAGACGGTCGTCGAGCGCGTCGCCGACACGCTGCACGCCGCGGCGCTCGACGAGCACGCGCGCGAGCAGGTGCGCGAGGGGCGCCTGGAGCGCGAGCTGCGCCACGTCGGCCTGGGGCTCGGGGAGGCGCCGGCGCCGGCCGCGGGGTCGGCGCCGAAGCGGGCGGCGGGGGCCAAGGGGTCGGCGCCGAAGCGGGCGGCGGCGGAGGCTTCGGCGAGGGCGAAGGCGGAGGCGGAGGGCGGCGCGGCGAAGGCGAAGGCGAAGGCGAAGGGCGGCGCGGCGAAGGGTGAAGGCGAGGCGAAGGGCACCGCGGACGGCAAGGCCGCAGCCAAGCCGAGCGCCGACGAGCGGGCCGCCGAGCGCGCGGCGCGGCGCGAGCGCGCGGCAGCCGAGCGGGCCGAGGAAGAGCGCGCGCAGCGCGAGCGCGACGAGGCGCGCAGGGCCGCGCGAACGGCCGAGTCGGCGGCACGGCGCCGCGCCGAGCGCGCGGCCCGCGCGCTCGCCAACGCCGAGGAGCGCCACGATCGCGCCGCGCAGGCCCTCGCCGCGGCCGAGCAGGAGCTCGCCGACGCGCGCGAGGAGGCGGCCGAGGCCGCCGCGGCGCACGAGCGCGCACAGGCCGAGCTGTCGGGGATCTGACGCATGCGGCGGGTGTGACGCGCGCACCCTTGGGTGCCTTGGCCGGACCCCCGCCCGCGCGTAGCGTGCGACCCTCGATCTTCGACGTAGCGGAGGTGCACCATGAGCGAGTCCTACACCTGGGGCATCAGCGGCCCCTCGTTTCTGTGGCTGTACGCCGGGCTGTGCGTCGCGACCGCCGTCGCCATCTGGCTGCTGCGCAGGCGCCTGCTGAACGCCGGCGACGCCCCGGCCGCCACGCCGGCGCCCGGCATCTACGAGATCGCGCTGCTCAACGGCGGCCCGCAGCTCGCGATCGCGGCTGCCGCGACCAAGCTCCACGACGAGGGCTCGCTCGCGTCCGGTCCGAAGTCCAAGACGATCGTCGCCGCCACGCGTCCAGCCGGCAACGACGAGCTCGAGCACGAGGTCTACGGCGCCGTCGAGCGCACGAGCGGCATGTCGGGGCGCGCGTTGCGCCGCCAGCTCGAGGACTGCGACACGATCCGGCGCATGGCGGCGCGGCTGGTCGAGGCGGGGCTGCTGCTCGACGACGAGCGGCGCTCGCGCGTCAACGCGCTGTGGCTGCTCGCGTTGCCGCTGCTGGCGCTCGGCATCGCGCGCGCGGTCGCCGGCGCGCAGGGCGACCACCCGATCGCGTACCTCGTGATCGCGCTCGTCGCGGTGGCGGTCTGCGCCGTGCGCTTCGCGTTCGTGCGAACGCGCGTCACGGCTCGCGGCCAGCAGCTGCTCGACAACCACCGCGGCGGGCGCAAGCGCCCCGCGCACACGCCGATCGGCGCGGAGATCCCGCTCGCGGTCGCGCTCTTCGGCACCGGCGTGCTGTGGGAGGCCGACCCCGCGATCGCGAGCGCGTGGTCCGTGCCGCGCGAGCACACGTGGACCGGCGGCGCCGGCTCGGGCGGCGGTTGCGGCGGTGGCGGTGGCGGTTGCGGCGGCGGAGGCTGCGGCGGATGAGCGCGCCGCGCACCACCCCACGGCTCGGCCTCGGCGTCGGCCTGCGGCCCGGGCTCGAGTGGCTCGTCGAGCAACACGATCTCGGCTTCGTCGAGGTCGTTGCGGAGAACGTCGATGCGCGCCGGCCGCCGACCGCGCTGCTGCGCGCGCGCGAGCGCGGCCTGGAGGTCGTCCCGCACGGCATCCGCCTGTCGCTCGGCGGCGCCGCCCGGCCGGATCACCGCGCGCTCGACCACCTCGCGACCCTCGCCGACCGGCTCGGGTCGCCGCTCGTCAGCGAGCACATCGCGTTCGTGCGCGCCGACGGCGTCGAGGCGGGCCACGTGCTGCCGGTCGCGCGCACGCGCGAGTCGCTGGAGATCATCGCCGAGAACGTGATGCTCGCCCAGGAGCGCCTGCCCGTCCCGCTGGCGCTCGAGCACGTCGCGGCGATGGTCGAGTGGCCGGGAGCCGAGCTGGACGAGGCGGCGTTCGTGCGCGAGCTGCTCGAGCGCACGGGCGCGCTGCTGCTGCTCGACCTGTCGAACCTCTACGCCAACGCCCACAACCACGGCTACGACGCGGTGCGGGCGCTCGCGCGGTTTCCGCTCGAGCGGATCGCCTACGTCCACGTCGGCGGCGGCGAGCACCGCGACGACGGCCTGTACCACGACACGCACGCGCACCCGGTCGTGCCCGGCGTGCTCGCGCTCGTCGAGGAGCTCTTCGCGCTCGCCGACGCGCCCGGCGTGCTGCTCGAGCGCGACGACGGCTTTCCGCCCGAGGCCGAGCTCATGCGCGAGGTGCTGGCGATCGACGCCGCCGCGCAGCGCGGTGCCGCGCGCCGCGATGACGCCGGACGCTGACCGCGACGCGTACGAGGCGCGCCAGGCCGAGCTGCTGCGCGCGCTGATCCGCGGCGACGAGTTCCCGGGCGGCTTTGACGCCGTCAAGGCCGCCGCCGCGGGCAGGTCGCTGCGGCGCAAGCGAGCGCGGGCCGTCGCCGGCGCCTGGCCGGTGCTCGAGATCGCGCTCGGCGACGGCTTCGGCGCGCGCTTCGACGCCTTTGCGCGCGAGACGCCGCCACCGGCGTTCGGCTTCGGCACCAGCGACGGGCTGGCGTTCGTCCGCACGCTTGCGGCGCACGAGCTGACCGACGACGTCCGCGTCGAGCTGCTGCTCGCCCGCGCGCTCGTCGCTGGGCGCGCCGCGGTCGCGATGCGCGCGCGCCGCGGAGTCTTCGCGAGAGCCGTCGCGCTGCGCGAGCCGCGGCGGATCGTGATCGTGCTGCGCCTGCCGGGGATCGGGCGGCGCGGGCTCGTCGTCCCGCTCGCCCGCTCGCGCTGAGACGCGAGAGTCCGGCTCGTCGCATCGCCCGCGAGCGCTGATCGCCGCGCGAGCGTCAGCCGGCGGCCGGACTCATAGGTCGGTTTTCCACCCCACCCCCGATCGAAGGCCGCGTTAGGCTTCGCGAGCATGGGCAGGATCACCGTCCAGCAGGAGGGCACGATCGGCGCGCCGGTGGCGCTCACGTACGGCCTGATCGCCGACGACGAGCACCACCAGCGCTTCCTGCCCGACGGCTTCTCGGACTTCGAGGTGCTCGAAGGCGGCGTCGGCGCCGGCACGCTGCACCGCTTCAAGGTCACCGCCGGCGGGCGCACGCGCGAGTACGTCATGCGCGTCAACGAGCCCGAGCCCGGCCGCGTCATCACCGAGACCGACCAGGGCTCGTCGCTCGTGACGACCTTCACGGTCACGCCGTCGGGCGACGGCGCCAGCTCGAGCGTCACGATCAACACGCAGTGGGACGGCGCGTCGGGCATCGGCGGCTTCTTCGAGCGCACGTTCGCGCCGCGCGTCATGCGCCGGATGTACGCCGACGAGCTGTCGCGGCTGGATCGCTACGCCCGCGAGCAGGCCGCCGCCGCGCCGTGACGCGCGGCTGACGCGGCGGGCCCGGCAGTGGGCGCGCCTCGCACGGAGCCGGGCAACGTCAGCATCTCGCCCCGCTCAAACGCCCCGCTCAGCGGGCGCCGTCGACAGGCGGCCCGGCGCGGCGGCCGCTCTCGAAGCGAAACGTCCGCGCCGCGTCGACGGCCACCGTCAGGCGAAACGTGCCGTCCGAGCGCGTCCGGCCGCGCCCGATCGCGCGCCAGCGGCCGTCGGGCTCGCGCACGCTGATGCGCGCCGGGCGGGTGCCCGTTCCCGGGCGCACGAGCCCCCAGAAGCGGACCTCGCCGGCCGCCACGCGGCGGGCGACGAGCGACATCGCGAAGGCCGCGCGCGCGGGCTTCGGACGCCCGTCCTCGAAGCGCAGGCCCGACTGGTAGTCGCGCCAGCGCGTCTCGATCCTGCGCCCCGGCCGCTCGGGCAGGTCGCGCACGAGGAACTGCGCGACGCTGCGCAGCGACGGCTGGCGCCGTGCGATCCGCTCGGCCTCGGGCAGCCAGCGCGCTTGGTCGGCGAGGCTGACCTTCCACGTCGGGTCCGGCGGGGCGGTCTGATAGCCGGACTCGGTCAGGTACAGCGCCAGGGGGTGCACGGTTCGCCCGGCCGCGTGCAGGCGTGCGAGCAGCGTCGTGAGCCGGTCGAGGTCGCCCATGCGAACGTTTTCCGGGCGCGCGTCGGACTGCCACGGCGCGAGCTCCAGCGAGTAGGGATGGTGCGACCAGCCGTCGCCGGGCAGCGGCTCGAACGAGCGGCACTCCGGCACGCGCAGCGGGCGCAGGCGCTCGTCGACGCAGGCCATCGCGCGCAGGAACGTCAGCGGCGCCATGCGCTCGCCGGCGCGCGTGCCCGCGCCGGCGCCGACCGACGACGTCGCCCCGATCAGCACGAGCGCATGCGGCGCGGCCGCCTCGATGCGGGGAACGGCCGCCCGCACGAGCGCGCGGTAGCGATGCGGCGACGACGGACGCCAGCCGTCGCCGGAGCGCTGCCACTGCGGTAGCAGGAACGCGTTGTGGTTGGGCTCGTTCCAGACCGTGAACGCGACCGCACGCGGATAGCGGCGCGCGACGGCCTGCGCGAAGTCGGCGTAGTCGGCCGCGGCGATCGTGTCGCGCTGGCGGTCGG
>JAWVGK010000273.1:0-3463 GCA_033855155.1 Solirubrobacteraceae bacterium
CCTCGACGCGCGCCTCGGCGTCGAGCCGCTCGGCCCGGACTTCACCACCGAGGCGCTGGTCATGCAGACGCGCAAGCGCCGCGCGGCGATCAAGGCGGTCCTGCTCGACCAGCGCCGGGTCGCGGGCATCGGCAACATCTACGCCAACGAGGCGCTGTTTCGCGCCAACGTCCACCCGCTGCGCGAGGCCGGAAAGCTCACGCGCGCGCAGGTCGCCGGCCTGCGCGACGCCGTGATCGCGTCGCTCGAGGCCGGCATCGACGCCGGCGGCGCGACGATCGACGACTTCCGCCACCCCGACGGCGTCAAGGGCGCGTTTCAGAACGAGTTCCTCGTCCACGGCCGCACGGGCGAGCCGTGCCTGGTCTGCGGCGCCCCGATCGTGAAGTTCGTCGCGGCGGGCCGCGGGACCTATGCCTGCGAGACCTGCCAGCCGCGCCCGCGCCCGCGCGGCGGCGCGCACGCCCCGGCGCCGCGGCCGGCACCGGACCCGCAGCCGGCCCCGGCGCCGCGGCCCGCCCCGGCGCCGCAGCCGCGGCCGGCCCCGGCGCCGCGGCCCGCCCCGGCACCGCAGCCGCAGCCGGCCCCGCGGCCCGCCCCGGCGCCGCAGCCGGCACCGGCACCGGCCCCGCGAAGCGCTAGCTCGCCAGCAGCTCCTGCAGTCGCCCGCTCTGATCGGCCTCGGCGGTCTCGTTGTAGCCGCCGATCAGGACGCCGTCGACGAAGACCTGGGGGAGGGTCATCATGCCCGAGCTCTTGGCAAGCTCCACGAACGCCTCGGGGTCGCCCGCCACGTTGACCTCGCGGTACTCGACCCCACGCGCGTTGAGCAGCATCTTCACGCGCGTGCAGAAGCCGCACGCGTTCGTGGTGTAGACGACGACGTCGCTCATGCCCTCAAAAGCGTAGACGGTCAATCGACGAGCAGGTCGGCGAGCATCCCGGCCTCGGCCGCGACGGCGGTCTCCTCGTAGCCGCCGAGCAGGACGCTGCCGACGAACACCTGCGGCAGCGTCTCCATGCCGGTGCGCTCGCTGAGCTTGCGGTGCTCGTCGGAGTCCTCGACGACGACGACGTGGTCGTAGGGGATGTCGCGCTTCTCGAGCAGCTTCTGCACCGACCAGCACGTCGTGCACAGCTCGGTGTCGTAGATCGTGACGGTGCGCATCGCTCAGTCCACCAGCAGGTCGTCGAGCATCCCGGAGCTCGCGGCGGCCATCGTCTGGTCGCCGCCTCCGACGAGGATCGATCCGATGTAGACCTGCGGCAGCGACGTCATCCCGCTGCGCTGCGCGAGCTCGTCGAGCGCGGGCGAGTCCGGGGCCATGACAACCTCCTTGTAGGGGATCTCGCGCGCGTCGAGCATGTTCTTGACGCGTTCGCAGCTCGTGCAGACCTCCATGCTGTACACGGTGACCTTGCGCATGGTCAGTAGTCCGCCACGAGGTCCATGAGCATGCCGTTGGCGGACGCCGCCTCGACCTGCTGGTAGCTGCCGAGCGGGATCGCGCCGACGAACGCCTGCGGCAGCTTCATCGATCCGGTGCGCTCGCCGAGCTCGTGGTGCTCGGGGGAGTCGAGCGTGACGTTCGTCTCCTCGTAGGGGATGTCATTCGCCTCGAGGAGTGACTTGAGCCGCGCGCTGAACTGGCAGCCCTCTTTGGTGTAGACCTTGACCGTTCTCATGACCACGAAAGTCTATTGACCGGCTCGCTGAAGACCGAGGCGGTCGTCCTGCGCTCGATGCGCTTCGGCGAGGCCGATCGCATCCTGCACGTCTACACCCCGCAGCGCGGCAAGGCGAGCGCGATCGCGAAGGGCGTGCGGCGCGCGCGCAGCCGCTTCGGCGGGCGCCTGGAGCCCTACTTTCGCCTGCATCTGGTGCTGTTTCAGGGCCGCAGCGAGCTCCTCACCGTGACCAGCGCGGAGACGATCAGCGGGCATCCGCGGCTGCGCGAGCACGCCGCCGCGCTCGACAGCGCGGCGCGCGCGTGCGACGCGGTCTCGCGCCTGTTCGCGACGCCCGATCCGCATCCTGGCGTGTTCGCGCTGCTGTGCAACGAGCTCGCGCTGCTGGACGCCGACCCGACGCAGGCGACGCACGCCAATCAGCTCGCCTTCCGGCTGAAGCTCCTGCTCGCCGCCGGCCTCGCGCCGCAGCTCGCGGCGTGCGCGGTCTGCGGCGAGGCCGACCACCTGTCGGCGTTCTCGGGCGCCGCCGGCGGCATCGTCTGCAGCGCTTGCGAGGCGTCGGCGTTCGTCCTCGGCGAGGAGGCGCACGAGTTCATGACGGGCGCGCTCGGCTCGCCGCTGGCCGACGCGCCGAGCGTCGGCGCGCTCGCCCTGCGCCAGGCCGATCGCGCGATCTCCGAGACGCTCGAGTACCACGCGAACGTCCGCCTGCGCCCGGCCCTGCGCGAGTAGTGGTCGGCGACCGGGCAGAACACTAGGATCGGCCCGTGGAAGCGCGGGTGACGACGTCGAAGTACGTCTACGACTTCGCCGAGGGATCGATGCAGATGCGCGATCTGCTCGGCGGCAAGGGCGCGAACGTCGCCGAGATGACGCGGATCCTCGGCGCCGACCGCGTGCCGGCGGGCTTCACGATCACGACCGAGGCCTGCGTCACCTACATGCAGGCCGGCCGCGAGCTGCCCGACGGCCTCGACGAGCAGGTCGACGAGGCGCTCGAGCGCCTCGAGGCGACGGCCGGCAAGCGGCTCGGCGATCCCGACGACCCGCTGCTGGTCTCCGTGCGCTCGGGCGCGCGCGAGTCGATGCCGGGCATGCTCGACACGGTCCTTAACCTCGGCCTCAACGACGAGTCCGTCGAGGGCCTCGCCGCGCGCACGGGCAACGAGCGCTTCGCCTGGGACAGCTACAGGCGCTTCGTGCAGATGTTCGGCAACGTCGTGCGCGGCATTCCCGGCGAGCGCTTCGAGGCCGAGATCGCCGCCGCCAAGCAGCGCGCCGGCGCCAGGCTCGACACCGATCTCGACGTCGGCGCGCTGCGCGAGCTGCAGCGGGCGTTCGCGGCGCTCTTTCAGGCCGAGACCGGCGAGGGCTTCCCGCAGGCCCCGCGCGACCAGCTCGCGCAGGCGATCCGCGCGGTGTTCGACTCCTGGACGGGCAACCGCGCGGTCGAGTACCGGCGCATCAGCCGCATCCCCGACGACTGGGGCACGGCGGTCAACGTCCAGCAGATGGTGTTCGGCAACAAGGGCGACACGTCGGGCTCGGGCGTCGCGTTCAGCCGCGACGAGGTCACGGGCGCGCCCGAGCCGTCGGGCGACTTCCTCGTCAACGCGCAGGGCGAGGACGTCGTCTCGGGGGTGCGCAACACGCAGGACATCGCCGAGCTGCGCGACGTCATGCCCGAGGCGCACGCGACGCTGATGGAGATCCTGCGCGCGCTCGAGGCGCACTACAAGGACATGCAGGACACGGAGTTCACGATCGAGGA
>JAWVGK010000274.1:0-3653 GCA_033855155.1 Solirubrobacteraceae bacterium
GCCCCTGGTACAGGCCCTGGTTGGCGGGAAACGGCGGCTTCAGGCGCGGGTTGCCGCGCTTGCCCTCCAGCGAGTCCAGCAGGCCGGTCTCCTCGCCGCAGATGTAGGCGCCCGCGCCGCGGTGCAGGACGAGCGACAGGCTGAAGCCCGAGCCGAGGATGTCGTCGCCGACGAAGCCCGCGTCGGCGGCCTCGAGGATCGCCGCGTCGATGATGTCCGCCTGCTCGACGTACTCGCCGCGGATGTAGATGAACGACTTCGTCGCGCCCGCCGCGTACGCGCCGATGACGATGCCCTCGATCAGCATGTGCGGGCTCTTCTGCATCAGCTCGCGGTCCTTGAAGGTGCCCGGCTCGGACTCGTCGGCGTTGCAGACGAGGTACTTGACGACGTCGGTCTTCGGGATGAACGAGATCTTCTTGCCGCTCGGAAAGCCGGCGCCGCCGCGGCCGCGCAGGCCCGACTTCATCAGCTGATCGGTCACGGCCTCGGGCGTCATCGTGTTCAACGCCTTGCGCAGCGACTCGTAGCCGCCGCGCCGGACGTAGACGTCGATCAGGTTGAGCCCCGGCTCGTCGATGCGCTCGAAGAGGATCGTGTCGCTCATCACGCCGCTCCCGGGTCGGTGCTCTTGCGCAGGTGCAGGTGCTTGTTGGGCAGCGGTGGCAGGCCAGCCCGGATCTGCTCGACGAGCGCCGGCACGTCGTCGAGCGCAATGGGGCCGATGTAGACGTCGTTGACCGACGCCATCGGGGCGATGTCGCAGGCGCCGAGGCACTCGAACGCGCGCACGTTGAAGTCCGGGTCGTCGGCGGTCTGCTCCAGCAGCGACGCCAGCAGCTCGTCCGCCCCGCACAGCGAGCACGAGATGTTCGTGCAGACGTAGACGCGCTCGCGGCCGACGGGCCGCGTCTCGAGCATGTCGTAGAACGACGCCACGGAGATCAGGTAGCCGGGCGTCAGGCGCATGACGCACGCCGCCTGCTCGATCGCCTCCGGCGAGCACCAGCCGTGCACGCGCTGCGCGGCGGCGAGCGCTGGGATCGCGGCGCTGTGGAAGTCCGGGTACTTCGCCATGTGCGCCTCGATCTCCGCCCGCAGCGCCTCCGGTACGTGCGTCGTCGCAGGGTCGGGGATCTCGGCGGGGTCCTTCGCGAGGTCGGCGGCGTCGTCCCAGCCCGGCACGCGCGAGCCGTGCCCGAAGCGCGTGACGCTGCGCTGTGCCGGGCCGGGTCCGCCGCGCTGCTCGCGCGTGGCGACCGCCGCCGCCATCTCGGCCGAGACGGCCGCGACCGCCTCGTCGTCCGGCGCCCGCCGGCGCTTGCGGCCGATCATCGGTCGATCCCGCCGAGCACGGGGTCGAGCATCGCGAGGGTCGCGATCAGGTCGGCGATGTAGGAGCCCTCGGTCATCGGCGCCGTCGCCTGCAGGTTGACGAACGACGGGTCGCGCATGTGCACGCGCGCGGGCTTCGAGGAGCCGTCGGAGCGCACGAAGCAGCCGAGCTCGCCGCGCGGGGACTCGATCGGGTAGTAGACCTCGCCCGGCGGGACGCGGAAGCCCTCGGTCACGAGCTTGAAGTGGTGGATCAGGGCCTCCATCGAGGTGGCCAGCTCGTGGCGCGGCGGCAGCGCGACCTTGCGGTCCTCGGTGATGTGGGGCCCCTCGGGCAGGCCGTCGAGGGCCTGCTCGACGATCTTCACCGACTCCTTGATCTCGGCGATGCGCACGAAGAAGCGGTCGTAGTTGTCGCCCACCGTGCCGATCGGGATCTTGAACTCGAAGTCCTCGTAGGAGCAGTAGGGCATCGCCTTGCGCAGGTCCCACGGGTGACCGGCGGCGCGCAGCAGCGGGCCGGTGACGCCCAGCGCGAGCAGCTCCTCGGCCGGCAGCGGGCAGACGTTGCGCAGGCGCTGCACGACGATCTCGTTCTTGGCCAGCAGGTCGGTGTACTGGTCGACGCGGTCCGGCATGATCGAGCAGAACGCGCGCACGCGCTCGGCGAACCCGGACGGGATGTCCTCCATGACGCCCCCGACCTGGAAGTAGCGCGTGTGCATGCGCTGGCCGGAGGACATCTCGAACAGGTCGAGGATCGTCTCGCGCTCGCGGAAGCAGTACCAGAACATCGAGATCGCGCCGAGGTCCAGCGCGCTCGTTCCCAGCCACACGAGGTGGCTCATGATCCGGTTGAGCTCGAGGTGGATGACGCGCAGGTACTGCGCGCGCGGGGGGACGTCGACCTCGAGCAGCGTCTCGACCGCGCCGCAGAACGCCAGCGCGTTGAAGTAGTAGGCGAGGTAGTCCATCCGCTCGATGACGGGGATGGCCTTCCAGTAGCTCTTGTCCTCGGCCGTCTTCTCGATGCCGGTGTGGACGTAGCCGATGATCGGCTTGAGGTCGCGGACGACCTCGCCCTCGAGGTTGACCAGCAGGCGCAGCACCCCGTGCGTGGCGGGGTGGTGCGGACCCATGTTCAGCGTGAGCAGCTCCTGCTCGCCGCCGGTCTCCACGAGCGATTGCGTGCGCGCGGAGAGGTCGATCGACTCCTCCTGGCGGCGGTACTCGGAGAGCTGCTGCTCGGAGAGGGTCACGCCGTGTAGTCCCTCCCGACCGGCTCGTCCTTGGTGAAGAGCACCGGCTCGCCGCCGATCGGGAAGTCGCGACGCTGGGGGAAGCCCTCGTAGTCCTCGGGCATCAGGATGCGGCGCAGGTCGGGGTGGCCCTCGAAGCTCACGCCGAACATGTCGAAGACCTCGCGCTCCTGGTGGTTGGCCGTCGGCCAGTCCGGGGTCACGGACTCGACCCAGGCGGCATCGGTCGGCACGCGCAGCCTGACCGTGATGCGGTCGAGCTGCTCCATGCTCAGCAGCTCGTACTGGACGCCCAGCCGCGGCTCCTGCGGGTAGTAGTCCAGGCCGTGCACGCTGGCGAGGAAGCGGAAGCCCTTCTCGCGCAGGAACGCCAGCGTCGCCCGGACGGCGTCGGGCGAGACGTGCAGGGCCGCCTTGCCGCGGAAGTGCTCGGTGTCGAGCACGCTGTCGGGCTGGGCCTCCTCCAGCTCTCGGGCCAGGAGCTCGAGGCCGGTCGCGTCAGGCACCTGCGGTGTCTCCCGGCTGGTAGACGTTGACCGCGGCGCCGTCGGTCGGGGCGTCGGGCGCGAGCTCCTCGGTGCCGACGGCGTTGTAGCGCTCGCGCCAGCCCAGGCTCGGGTCCCTCTGGATCATCGAGCGCAGCTTGAGGATGCCGTGCATGAGCGCCTCGGGGCGCGGCGGACAGCCGGGCACGTGGACGTCGACCGGCATGAACTTGTCGGCCGGCACGAGGGCGTAGTTGTTGAAGACCCCCATCGACGACGAGCACGCGCCCATGGCGATGGAGTACTTCGGCTCGAGCATCTGGTCGTAGATGCGCCGGACGACCGGGGCCATCTTGATCGAGATGCGCCCGGAGAGGATGAGCAGGTCGGCCTGGCGCGGAGAGGCGCGGAAGGCCTCGAAGCCGAAGCGCGCGACGTCGACGCGCGCGGCGACGATCGACATCATCTCGATGGCACAGCACGCGAGGCCGAAGGTCATCGGGAACAGCGAGTTGCCGCGGGCCCAGTTCGACGCCTTCTCGAGGGTCGTCGTGAGCACGCGCTCCTCGACGTA
>JAWVGK010000275.1:0-5169 GCA_033855155.1 Solirubrobacteraceae bacterium
GCGAGGGCTGCTCGAAGGTCTCGCTGCGCGCGACCGACGGCGCGGTCGACGTGTCGGTCATCGCGCGCGCCGAGGGCGGCGGCGGGCACCGCCAGGCGGCGGGCTTCGCGACGCAGATGGACCGCGAGGAGCTCGTCGCGTTCCTGCGCGACGCGGTCGCCGCGCAGCTCGACGCCTGAGCGCGCCAGAGCGCCCGCGCTTCGGCGCGCGCCCGCCGTGCCCCACGCGCCTCACCGCCGCGCTAGCGCACCTCACCGCCCGCCCGCGCCTCGCGCCCGCGTCTCGCGCTCGCGTCTCGCGCTCGCGTCTCGCGCCGCGCGCCTCGCCCGCGCTCGCGGCCGCGCCGCGGCCGTGCCCGCGCCCTCTGCGCCGCCCGGCGCGCAACCTCTGCGCCGCATGGTCGTTAGCACGACCATGCTCTCGAACCCTCGCCGCACTCGCCGCACGCTTGGCGCATCGCTCGTCGTCCTCGCCGCGGTGCTCGCGCCGGCGCCCGCCTTCGCCGACGAGGTCGTCGCCGATCTCGCGGCGCGGACGCCGGTCTCCGCCTACGGCGGCGCGCTGGCCTGGTCGGCGTACGACGCGCCGTCGCAGCGCTACCGGCTCGTCATCCGCCAGGGTGCCGAGACCGTCGCGGCGCGGACGGCGGCGTCGCGCCGCGCGTTCGACGTCAGCCTCGGCCCGGACGCCAAGGGCCGCGTCGTCGCGCTCTACACGCGCTGTCGCACGGCGGCGAAGGTCCGCACCAGGGAGCGCGACTGCGACGTTTACCGCTACGACCTGCGCACGCGCCGCGAGCACAAGCTCGCCTCGGTGTCCTCGCCGGCGCTCGACGAGGCATGGCCCGCGCAGTGGCGCGATCGCGTGACGTTCGCGCGGCGCGCTCGCACGCACGTCGTCGACGGCTTCGACCATCGCCCCGACCCGCGCGGTCGCGGACCGCTGCTGGACTGCGACATCCCGTACGTCAAGACGCTGTCCTCGCGCGCGCCGAGCCGGCGCCTGGACCGCTCGCAGTGCGGATCGACGGACGGCATGGCGATCCGCGGCGCGACGATCGTGCACGTCACCGGCGTCAACCAGGGAGGCGCCGGCTCGGAGAGCCAGGTCCGCCTCCTGCGGGCGGGCGGCGGCGCCGCGAAGCTGCTCGCACGGGCGGGCGGAGGCGAGGGCGGCTACAGCCCCTTCCGGTCCCCGAGCCTGTCGGCGTCCGCCGTCTGGCTCACGCGCACCGGCCGCCGCGAGGGCGTGCAGCAGGGGTTCCTGCGCATCGACCTTGCGTCGCGACGCCTGACGACGGTGCCCGCGAACCTCAACCTCGTCGGGAGCATCGCGCGCGACGAGCGCGGGACGTTCTGGTATGTCCAGGGCCCCGAGCCGGACTTCGACGGCGAGTCGACCTGCGGCCTCGCGCTCGAGCCGTGCCGTCTGGTGCGCGCGTCCGCGAGCCCGTTCTCGCAGCGGACGCGCGTGCTGCTGGCGCGCCTGCGCGTGGCGGCTCCCGCGTCGCGGATGATCTTCGCGTTCGCTTCCGATCCGCTTGTGCTGACGGGCGACCTCACCCGCACGGTCGTGCGCGGGGGCGCGATCGTGGCTCACGAGCCGGTGCCCGGCGTCGCCGTGGCGCTGCTGCGAACCGCGCGCATCGAGGTGGCCGGGCCGTTCGCCACGACGGGCCTGACGGCGACGACCGACGCCGCGGGGCGCTGGTCGTTTGCCCTGCCGACTCCGCCACCGGCAGCGGTCTTCGCGATCTTCGCGCCGAGCCTGCGCGTGGCGAGCGAGGCGGTCAGCCTCCAGGTGTCCTCGAAGATCGAGCTGCGCGCGACCGGCGCGTCGCTCGCCGGGACGGTCGCGCCGGCCCAGCCGGGGCGCATCGTCGAGGTCCAGCGCCTGGCGGTCGACGCGCAGGGCCTGCTGCCCGATGGCAGGAGGGTCTGCGTGCAGCTTCCCGGCGGCAAGCTCTCGTGCGGCGACGATGCGTGGGCCACCTACGCGCAGGCGCCGCTCGACGCCGCCGGAACGGCGTTCTCGACGACCGTCGCCCAACCCGGCGACTACCGCGCGCGGCTGTCCTTCGAGGTCGATCCGCAGGGCCGAGCGACGGCCTACGGCGGCCTCAGCCCCGAGGTGCACGTCGCGCCGTGACGGCGCCGAGGCGCGGGCGGGCTCGCGCGGGCGAGCCCGCCGCGACCGACGCCGTAGCCTGGCGAGGGTGACCGACGGCATCCTCCTCATCGACAAGCCCGCGGGCAAGACCTCGCACGACGTCGTCGCGGCGGTGCGCCGCGAGCACCGCGGGCGTCGCGTCGGCCATGCCGGGACGCTCGACCCGTTCGCGACCGGGCTGCTGCTCGTCCTGATCGGGCGCGCGACGCGCATCCAGCGTTACCTCATGGCGCTGCCCAAGAGCTACGAGACGGTCGCGCGGCTCGGCGCGACCTCGACGACGGGCGATCCGGAGGGCGAGATCGTCCACACGGGCGTCCTGCCGCCCGACCCGCTCGTGCTGCGCACGGGCGAGCTGCTGCAGCGCCCGCCGGCCTACAGCGCCGTGAAGGTCGGCGGCAAGCGCGCCTACGAGCGCGCGCGGGCGGGGGAGGAGGTCGTCATCGACGAGCGCCCGGTGACGGTCCACCGCTTCGAGCAGCTGTGGCGCGCGGGCGACCGCGCGGCGTTCGTGATCGACTGCTCGGCCGGGACGTACGTGCGCACGCTGATCTCCGAGCTCGGCGACGCCTACTGCACCGAGCTGCGGCGCACGGCGATCGGGCCGTTCTCGATCGACGATGCCGACCCCACGCGGCTCGTCGCGCTCGCCGACGCGCTGAGCTTCATGGCGTCCGTGCACCTGCACGGCGACGATGCGGTGCGGGCCGCCCACGGCGTCGCCGTCGGATCGTCGGGCGGCGACGGCGCGGCGGCGGTGCTGCTCGTCGACCGCGACGGCCCGATCGCCGTCGCCGAGCCGCGCGATGGCGCGTACAAGCCCGTCGTAGGCTTCCGCGCGTGAGGATCACGCGCCTGCCCGACGTCGCGCCGCACCCGCGGCGCGTCGCCGTCGGGACCTTCGACGGCGTGCACCTGGGCCATCGCGAGGTCATCGCCGGCGCCGACACCGTGCTGACGTTCGAGCCGCATCCGACCGCGGTCGTCAACCCCGACGCCGCGCCGCGCCTGCTCACCGACCTGCGCCGCAAGGCGCAGCTGATCGAGTCGCTCGGCGCCGACGAACTCGTCGTGATCCCGTTCGACGCCGCGTTCGCGGCGCGCAGCGCGCAGCGCTTCGTCGACGAGGTGCTCGTCGGCGCGCTCGGCGCGACGCACGTGTCGGTCGGCGAGAACTTCCGCTTCGGCCACAAGGCGCAGGGCGACGCCGACCTGCTGCGCGGCGACGCGCGCTTCGAGACGCGGGTCGTCGAGCTGCTCGAGGTCGACGGCGAGGTCGTCTCGTCGAGCCACATCCGCGCGCTCGTGCTCGGCGGCGCGCTGGGGTACGCCGGGCACCTGCTCGGCGACCCGTTCACGATCGCCGGCGAGGTCGTGCACGGCGACGAGCGCGGCCGCGAGCTCGGCTATCCGACGGCGAACCTCATCCCCGAGGCGGCGTACGTGACGCCTGGGCGCGGCGTCTACGCGGCGATCGCACGTTCGCTGTCGGGCGCGCAGGACGCGCCGGCGCACGCCGCCGCGGTCAGCATCGGCGTGCGCCCGACGTTCGTCACCGGGCGCGGCGAGCTGATCGAGGCCTTCCTGCTGGACTTCGACGGCGACCTCTACGGGCAGACGCTCGAGCTGGCGTTCCTCAAGCGCCTGCGCGGCGAGAAGCGCTTCGAGTCCGTCGACGCCCTGATCGAGCAGATGGCGCGCGACGTCGAGGCCGCCCAGGCCATCTGCGCCTGACGTTGCTACCGTAGCCCGTCGCTATGGCACTGACACAGGAACGCAAGCAGGAGCTCGTCTCCCAGTTCGGCGACAACGACCAGGACACCGGGAGCACCCGCGTGCAGGTCGCGTTGCTGACGGAGCGGATCAACCAGCTCACCGAGCATCTGCGCTCGAACTCGAAGGACCACCACTCGCGCCGCGGCCTGCTGATGCTCGTCGGTCGCCGCCGCAGGCTGCTGAACTACTTCCACAAGCACGACCTCGAGGGCTACCGCGCGCTCATCAAGGAGCTGGGGCTGCGCCGGTGAGCATCATCGCCGCCGGCAGCGAGGTGCCCGAGTTCGAGCTGAAGACCGAGGACGGAGAGCCGTTCACCCGCGAGGACCTCGCCGGCAAGACGACCGTCCTCGTCTTCTACCCCTACGCCTTCAGCTCCGTCTGCACCGATCAGTTTCAGATCTACCAGGAGGTGCTCGACGACTTCGCGGCGCAGGACGCGACGCTCTACGGCGTGTCGACCGATGCCTCCGACAGCCAGCGCGCCTTTCGCGAGTCGCTCGGCGTGACGATCGCGATGCTGTCGGACTTCGAGCCCAAGGGCGCCACGGCCCGCGCGTTCGGCGCGTACTTCGAGCCGGGCGGCATGACGACGCGCGCCCTGGTCATCGTCGGCCCCGACCAGACCGTGAAGTGGTCCTGGATCGGCGAGCACCCGGGCATCCTGCCGGGCGCGAACCTCATCTTCGACGGGCTGGCTGCGTAGGCCGACCACGCAGCCCCCGTGTCGGATGGTGAGCGGATAGCGGTCAAGACTCGACACGCGAGGCCCGCACGCGGACGCTCCAGCCGCATAGTTGACCAACTGGACTAACGGGCCTATCGTCGTCGTGTGGCCGACGAGGTGACGATCCACGAGGCGAAGACACACCTCTCACGGCTTGTGCAGCGCGCGCATGCCGGCGAGGAGATCGTGATCCGGCGCGGCAGGGTTCCGATGGCCAAGCTCGTACGCTACGACGCCGCGGCCGTCCCGCGGACGCCCGGCCGGTTGCGTGGGCAGATCGTGATGGCTGCGGACTTCGATGACCTCGACGACGAGATGGGCGACCTCTTCGGCGTCGCCCGGTGACCGGCGCGCTGGCGCACACGCAGGCGCTGCTGTGGTGGCTGTCGGATGACGACCGACTCTCCGCTCCCGCGCGCGCGCTGATCGCGGCCGGCGAGGTGCCGGTGCACTTCAGTGCGGCGAGCATCTGGGAGGCCGAGATCAAGGCGGCGTCC
>JAWVGK010000276.1:0-5960 GCA_033855155.1 Solirubrobacteraceae bacterium
CCGCTCGCCGACCGCGCGACGATCGGCAACATGAGCCCGGAGTTCGGCTCGACCTGCGCGATCTTCCCGATCGACGCCGAGACGCTGCGCTACCTCGAGTTCTCCGGCCGCCCGCCGGAGCTGATCGCGCTCGTCGAGGCGTACGCCAGGGCGCAGGGCCTGTGGCACGACGAGCACGCCGAGCAGCCGGTCTACTCCGACACGATCGCGCTCGACCTCGGCGAGGTCGTGCCGTCGCTGGCCGGGCCCAAGCGCCCGCAGGATCGGGTCGCGCTGAGCGATGCGCAGGAGGCCTTCCGGATCGCGCTGCGCGACTACCTGCCACACGACGGCGAGGACGACGACGACGAGCAGCCGACGGTCGAGTTCGCGGCGCTGTCGTTCCCCGCCTCGGACCCGCCGGCGACCAACGAGCCGGCGCGTCGGCCGCCGTGGCACGCCGCCTTCGACGACGAGACCCACGAGCTCGCGGCGGCGGTCGCGAGCCGCGCGGACACGAGCGTCGACGTGACGCTCGGCGACGGCTCGCAGACGTCGCTCGACCACGGGCACGTCGTGATCGCGGCGATCACGAGCTGCACGAACACGTCCAATCCGTCGGTGATGCTCGCCGCGGGGCTGCTCGCGCGCAACGCCGTCGCGCGCGGCCTGACCTCCAAGCCGTGGGTCAAGACGTCGCTGGCGCCGGGCTCCAAGGTCGTCACGGAGTACCTCGCGCGCGCCGGGCTGACCGAGCACCTCGAGGCGCTCGGCTTCCACCTCGTCGGCTACGGCTGCACGACGTGCATCGGCAACTCCGGGCCGCTGCCGCCCGAGATCTCGGCCGCCGTCCGCGCACACGACCTGACGGCGGTGTCGGTGCTGTCGGGCAACCGCAACTTCGAGGGGCGCATCAACCCCGACGTGAAGATGAACTACCTCGCGTCGCCGCCGCTGGTCGTCGCCTACGCGCTGGCGGGGTCGATGGACGTCGACATCGTCAACGACGCGCTCGGCGTCGACGGCGACGGGCAGGAGGTGTTCCTGCGCGACCTGTGGCCGTCGACGCGGGAGGTCGGCGAGACCGTCGAGCAGGCGGTGCGCTCGGAGATGTTCCGCGCCTCCTACGCGGGCGTCTTCAGCGGCGACGAGCGCTGGAACGGACTGCACGTGCCGACCGGCGACCGCTTCTCGTGGGACGACTCGTCGACGTACGTGCACCTGCCGCCGTACTTCCAGGACATGCCGGTCGACCCGCCTGCCGTGTCCGACGTGCACGGCGCGCGCGTGCTGGCGCTGCTCGGCGACTCGGTGACGACCGACCACATCTCGCCGGCCGGCGCGATCCAGCGCGACGGCCCGGCGGGCGTCTACCTGCAGGCGCACGGCGTCGCGCCGCGCGACTTCAACTCCTACGGCGCGCGGCGCGGCAACCACGAGGTGATGGTGCGCGGGACGTTCGCGAACATCCGCCTGCGCAACCAGCTCGCGGCGGGGACCGAGGGTGGAGTGACGCGGTGGCTGCCGTCCGGCGAGCAGATGTCGATCTACGACGCGTCGCTGGCGTACCTCGCGGAGGGCACGCCGCTGGTCGTCGTCGCGGGCAAGGAGTACGGCTCGGGCTCGTCGCGCGACTGGGCGGCGAAGGGCACGCGCCTGCTCGGCGTCCGCGCGGTGCTGGCGGAGAGCTTCGAGCGCATCCACCGCTCGAACCTCATCGGCATGGGCGTGCTGCCGCTGCAGCTGCCGGCGAGCGCCGCGGAGCTGGGCATCACCGGCGAGGAGGTCTTCTCGATCGCCGGCCTGGCGGAGCCGATGAACGCCGGCGAGCCGGTGCCGGAGGAGGTCGTCGTGCGCGCCGACGGGTTGGAGTTCCCCGCGCGCGTGCGGATCGATACGCCGAAGGAGGCGGACTACTTCCGCCACGGCGGGATCCTGCAGTACGTGCTGCGGTCGCTGCGCGACCGTTAGCGCGGGCTTTCTTCGCCGTCTCGCGCGTGTTTCGCGACGCGCGCGTGTTGTTCTGGCACACGATCCGCGCGATCCTCCCGCTTCATGGCGGGGTCATGTGAGAAACGTGAGTCTACGTCGCGTTTCTCACGGCACGTCATGCTCGAAGCGCTCATCGCCGAGCAGGCCTTCCTCCAGCACGGCGTCGTCGCTCTGTGGCAGCTGGTCGACTTCGGGTTGAGCGCCGCCGCGACCCGGCAGCGGGTGGCCAGCGGACGGCTGCACCGCGTCCACGCCGGCGTGTACGCCGTCGGGCACGAGCGCCGGAGTCGCGACGGGCGCCTCATGGCGGCGGTGCTCGCGTGCGGTCGCGACGCCGCGCTGTCGCATCGGTCAGCAGCCGACAAGCGCTCTCTGTGGCGGACGAGCCGATCCGCCATCGACGTCACGACGCCGCGCCAAGGCGGGCGCGGCCACGCCGGCATCGACGCCCACACGAGCACGACGCTGCTGCCGCGGGACGTCGAGAAGGTCGACGGGATCCCCTGTACGAGCGTCGCGCGGACCCTGCTGGACCTCGCTGCCGTGTCGCCGCGCCGCGTGGTCGAGCGGGCCTTCGACCAAGCCGAAGTGCACCGCAGGCTCGACGCGCGGACGATCGAGGACGTGCTGTCGCGCGCCGGCGGGCACCGAGGCGCGAGGATCCTTCGGTCGATCCTCGACGACCACGTCCGCGTCAGCGTGCTCACGCGCAACGAGCTCGAGGCGAGATTCCTGGAGCTCTGCGGCGGGGCGGGCCTGCCCGCGCCCGAGGTCAACGCCTGGCTGCATCTCGACCCGATCGGCTACGAAGCCGACTTCCTCTGGCGCACGCGTCGCGTGATCGCCGAGGTCGACGGACGCGACGTGCACACGACCCGCCGCGCGTTCGAGCACGACCGGCGCCGCGACCAGCGCCTGATGCTCGCCGGCTACCGCGTCGTGCGATTCACCTGGCGGCAGGTCAGCGGCGAGCCTGCCACCGTCGCGGCCACCATGCGCGAGTTGCTCGCGCAGGCGGCGTGACCCTGGCTAGCCGCACGCCCGGCAGCGCCCGTGCACCATCGCCTCGACGCGCGCGCTCTGGAAGCCGTGGCGGGCGGCCGCGTGCTCGAGCGCGGCCGTGTCGAGCTGCGACTCGAAGTCCTCGACCGAGCCGCAGCTCGTGCAGACGAGGTGGTGGTGCGGCTCGGTGCGCGGGTCGAAGAGCGTCGTGCCGGCGCGCTGCACGCGACGCACCATCCCGAGCTGCTCGAGCAGCTCGAGCGTCGCGTAGATCGTCGGCAGCGAGACGCTCGGCAGGCGCTCGGTGACCGCGTCGAGCAGCTCGTCGGCGGTCACGTGGCGGTCGAGCTCGAGCAGCGCGCGGTGCACGACGACTCGCTGCGGGGTAACCCGCATGCCACGTTCGCGCAGTGCCGCGGTAAGTTCTTGACTCATGAGCACATCTTAGGGTCTCCTTATTGCAAGTCAAGGGGTATAGTTAGGCACTATGAACGCTCCCGCCGTCACCTTCCGTACCAGATGGCGCGCCGCGGACGAGCGCCAGCGTCTGCTGCAGGTCATCCAGCCGTCGCTCATCGGCCTCATCGACGGCACGATCTCGACGCTCGCCCCGATCTTCGCCGCCGCCTACATCGCCGGCTCGCGAGCCGCGCTGCTCGTCGGCCTCGCGTCGGCGCTCGGCGCCGCGATCAGCATGGGGATGTCCGAGGGCCTGTCGGACGACGGCGAGATCACCGGCCGCGGCGGCGCGCTGACGCGCGGCCTCATCACCGGCCTCGCGACGTTCGTCGGCGGCACCGCGCACGCCCTGCCGTTCCTCATCAACGACGTCTCGACCGCGCTGAGCGTCGCCTACGTCGTCGTCTCGATCGAGCTCGTCGCGATCGCGTGGGTGCGCAAGCGCTTCCTCAAGGTCCCGCTGCGGACGTCGCTGATCCAGGTGACGCTCGGCGGCATCATCGTCGCGACCGTCGGCATCCTCGTCGGGCACGCATAGCCGTCAGGCGGCCGGCGCCGGCGCATCGGCGACGGCGCTGCGACGGGCGATCCAGTCGACGCCGGGCTTGTCGCTGAGCCCGTGCGCGATCGTCGACACGACGACGACCAGCGCGGCGAGGTTGAACAGCTGCTCGGAGGCGTCGAAGCCCTGCGCGAGCACGAGCAGCGCGAACGTCATCGTCGCGACGCCCTTGGGCCCGAACCACGCCATGAACGCCTTCGTCGAGGCGTCCACGCGCGTCCCCGCGAGCGCGATCCAGACCGCGACCGGCCGCGCGACGAGCAGCGTCACGAGCACGATCGCGATCGCGGCGAGGCCGTCGCCGAACAGCCCGTCGAGCGTCAGCAGGCTGCCGAAGACGATGAAGATCCCGAGCTTGACGATCTCGACGATGTCCTCGGCGCGATGCTCGAAGACCGTCGCCACGTCGGGACGGCGGATGCCGAACACGATCGCGCAGACGAAGACCGCGATCAGGCCGTTGCCATGCGGCGGCAGCGTCGTCGTGCCGTACGTCAGGAACGCGACGCCGAGCGCGTAGAGGGCCTGCTGGTGCGACGGAATCGCGTCGCCGAAGCGCCCCGGCGCCGGCAGCAGCGCCGCCGCGGCGAGGCCGATCGCGACCCCGAATGCCAAGCCGACGCCGAGGTCCTGCGCGACGAACCTCCACCACACGAAGTCGCCCTGATGGGTCGCGAGCGCGGCGCTCAGCGCGAGCACCGGCGCGAGCGCGAGGCCGTCGTTCATGCCGGACTCGAGGTTCAGCGAGTGGCGGACGATGCGCGGCACGCGCGGGTTCGTCACGACGCCGGAGGACAGCACCGGATCGGTCGGCGACAGCAGCGCGCCGAGCAGGAACGCCTCCGTCCACGACAGCTCGACGAGCGCCTTCGCCGTCAGCGCGACGATCCCCGCGGTGATCGGCATCGCGACGACGAGCTTGCGCACCGGCAGGCGCCACGCCGTGCGCAGCATCTCCTCCTCGACCTCGAGGCCGTCGCGAAACAGGATCACGACGAGCGCCGTCACGGCGAGGATCTCGACGAAGCCCGACCCGGCGTCGAGCTCGAGCACGCCGAGGCCGCCGGTTCCGAGCACGAGGCCGAGGATCACGAACACCGGCGTCAGCGCGAGGAAGCTTCGATCGGCGACGCCGGAGACCACCGCGCCGAGCATCAGGACGCCGCCGAACAGCGCGGCCGCGGTCTCGAAGTCGGTCACGGCGCAAGCCTGGCACAACGCCCTCGGTAGCCTTGCGCGCGTGCCGCTTCCCGACGTCCTTCGCAAGCTCCTCACCGCCGCCGGCCCGTCCGGCTATGAGACGGCGCCCGCAGCCGTCTTCGCCGACGCCGCGCGCACGTTCACCGACGACGTCGCGATCGACGTCATGGGGTCCGCCGTCGCCCGCGTCCCGGGCACGTCCGACGGTGCGCCGCTGCTGGCGATCGTCGGTCACATCGACGAGATCGGGCTGATCGTCACGCACATCGACGACAAGGGCTTTCTGCGCTTCATCGGCGTCGGCGGCTGGGACGGCCAGATCCTCGCCGGCCAGCGCGTGCAGCTGCTGACGCGCAACGGCCCGCTGCCGGGCGTCTGCGGCCGCAAGGCGATCCACATGCTGCGCGACGAGGACCGCAAGAAGGTCGTCGAGCTGCGCGACATGCACATCGACATCGGGGCCACCGACGGCGACGAGGCGCGCGAGCTCGTGCGCATCGGCGACGTCGCGGTGATCGCCGGCGAGCCCGTCGAGCTGCGCAACGACCGCGTCGTGTCGCGCTCGATGGACAACCGCCTCGGCGCCTTCGTCGCGCTCGAGGCCGCGCGCCTCGTCGCCGAGGCCGGTGGTGCGCCCGGCGACGTCGCCGCCTGCGGCGTCGTGCAGGAGGAGATCACGTTCGGCGGCGCGCGGACGTCGGCCCACAGCCTGCGGCCGGACGTCGCGATCGTCGTCGACGTGACGCACGAGACCGGTTCGCCGGGC
>JAWVGK010000277.1:0-11189 GCA_033855155.1 Solirubrobacteraceae bacterium
TCGGCTCGAGCTCGGCGGCGAACGTCACGCCCGGCCGGCGGCGCTGCGCGCGCGCGACCGCCTCGGTGACGATCGCGTCGAGCTGCACCTCCTCGACGCCCGACAGCGGCTCGTCGCCGCGCGCGAGCTCGATGACGTCGGTGATCAGCGCGCTGAGCTCCTCGGTCTCCGCGCGGACGTCCTCGAGCAGGCGCCGGCGGTCGTCGTCGGGCAGCTCGCCGCCGGCGAGCAGCACCTCGATGTTCGTGCGCAGCGACGTCACCGGCGTGCGCAGCTCGTGCGACGCGTCGGCGACGAGCTGGCGCTGCGCGTGGACGGAGTCGTCGAGCGCGCGCCGCGACCCCTCGAGCGTGTCGAGCATCTGGTTGAAGCGCGCCGCCATGCGTCCGACCTCGTCGTCGCCGGGCACGTCGATGCGCCGCGCGAGGTCCTCGGTCTGCGTGATGTGCTCGGCGGCGGCGGTCAGGTCGGTCACGGGCTGGATGACCTGCCGACCGAACAGCCGGCCGAAGCCCGCCGCCAGCGCGGTCCCGGCCGCGCACAGCAGGGCGAGCACGACCTTCAGGCGCGACAGCGTCGTGTCGACGTTGCGCAGGCTGCGGGCGAACTGGATCGCGCGGCCGTCCGCGGCGCCGACCGTCAGCACGCGCAGATGCACGCCGTCGGCGCGCAGGTCGCGCAGCAGCGTCGGGCGCTGGCCGGCCGCGACGGCGCGGTCGTACTCGTCGATCGGCACGAGCAGGTCGCCGCGCGCCGGGATGAGCTTCACGCCGGAGAGGTCGATCAGCTGCACCGGCCCGTAGGGCCCCCCGTTGCGCGCGGGCGGCAGCGGGAACGTCTCGCCCGGCTCGAACAGGCGGCCCGTCTCGCGAACCTGCGCGAACTGCGCGGTCAGCGCGTCGTCGACCTGGCCGCGCAGCTCGTGGCGCAGGACGAGGTACGCGGCGATCGAGACGAGCACGACCGTGATCCCGACCGTGCCGGCGGCGAGGATCGTCAGGCGGTGGCGCAGCGCCATCATGGCTCGCGCAGGACGTAGCCGACGCCGCGCACGGTGTGCAGCAGCCGGCGCTCGCCGCCGGCCTCGGTCTTGCGGCGCAGGTAGCCGATGTAGACGCCGAGCGCGTTGGAGGTCGCGCCGAAGTCATAGCCCCACACGCGCTCGAACAGCGTCGAGCGCGTCAGCACCTGGCGCGGGTGCTCGAGGAACAGCTCCAGCAGCGAGAACTCCGTGCGCGACAGCTCGATCTTGCGCGCGCCGCGGCGCACCTCGTGCGCGGAGCTGTCGAGCACGAGGTCGCCGAACGCGAGCGTCGGCCCGCCAGGCTCGACGCGGCGCAGCAGCGCGCGCAGCCGCGCGTTGAGCTCGCGCAGCGCGAACGGCTTGACGAGGTAGTCATCGGCGCCGGCGTCGAGGCCGTCGACGCGGTCGTCGATCGCGTCGCGGGCGGTGAGCATCAGCACCGGCGTCCGGTCGCCCGCGGCGCGCAGGCGACGGCACACCTCGAGGCCGTCGATGCGCGGCATCACGACGTCGAGCACGATCGCGTCGACGACGCCTTCGGCGAGCGTGTCGAGCGCCTGCTGGCCGTCCTCGGCGAGCTGCACGTCGTAGCGTTCGAGCGCCAGCGCGCGCTGCAGAGCCGATCGCACGCTCGGCTCGTCATCGACCACCAGGACCTTCATCTCACGGCACAGCAGAGCACGGGTGCGTAAGAGCCTACGAAGTCACCGGATCGACCCACCGCAGCTCGCTGAAGCGCGCGAAGTCCGTGTCCGCGGAGCACAGCGTCAATCCATGTTCGATCGCCGGCGCGGCGAGCCAGTCCTCCACCTGGCGCCACGCCTGCTCGGGCGACAGCGGGCGGTCGTATGCCCGCGGGTGAGAGCTGATGAGCATCGTGATGCTGGGCCGCCAGCGACCGCCCGCGCCCTCACGGCTCGACGTTCTTGCCGCCCGCGTAGAGCTTCTTGACCGTGAGGACCATCTTGCGCGAGCAGCGGTCCGCGCCGAGGCCCGGCTTCAGGCGGTAGAGCAGAAAGCGGTCGAGGTTGCGCAGCGGCGGCCCGACGGCGTCGAACGGCTTGCGCCAGTCCTTGTCGACGAGCACGTAGTCGGCCGCCCGCGAGATCGGGACGTGCGGATAGCTCGTGTTCAACAACGGGCGCTGGGAGCACAGCGGCTGGCCGGAGAGCATGTTGCCGGCCCACAGCATGCGACCGTCGGCGGGGATGTCGAGACGGATCGACGCGCTCGGCGGCAGCGAGCGGTCCAGGCCCTTGAGCTCGAGCATGCTCTTGGGCAGCTGGTCGAACGTCTGGCCGAGCTCGTGCGCGGCGCCGTTGCGGGTGACGCCGATCAGCAGCAGCACCGCCGCGAGGCTCACCCACCGCCAGCGCAGCCGCGACAGCCCGACGGCGGCGACCGTCACGACGAGCGGACCGACGAACGCCAGTGCCTTGTAGTGGAAGTACCAGCCGTACTCGCGCGGCCGGAAGAACAGCGCCGCGAGCACGCCGAACGCGACGACCGCGCCGATGCCCCAACGCACGTCGCGGCGCGCCATGCGCAGCGCGGCGAACAGGCCGAACGCGAACAGCGGCAGCGCGAACAGCGCGCCGCCCGCGTCGTCGATGCCGAGGAAGAAGCGCTCCGGGAAGAAGTGCGTGAGGTCGCCGCCCCAGTTGACGAGCGAGTAGCCCGGCGCGAGCACGCGCGTCGACGCCGCCGTCTTCTCGAGCACGCCCTGCAGGGGGATGATGAGCACGAAGAACAGCGGCACGATCCACAGCAGCTGGCGCTTGCTGCGCAGGCGCGGGATGCGCAGCAGCGACAGCCCGCGGCGGCGGCGCTCGAAGGCGGCGAAGATGATCGCCGGCAGCAGCGGGATCGGCAGCGCCAGCGGATAGGCGAACGCCACGACCCCGAGGAACGCCGCGAACAGCATCACCCCGCCGCGCGACCGCCGCCGCACGACGTACCACGCGAGCACGATCGCGAACGGCGACGCCATGTAGCCCCACGTCTGGTTGAAGTACGGGTGCATGCCGGTGAACAGCTCGATCCGATTCATGCCGACGAGCCCCATCGCCGCCGCCGCCCCCCACGGCCCCGCGCCGAGCAGCTCGCGCGCGAGCAGCCAGAAGCCGAGCGCGGCGAACGCCAGCAGCGCGGCCCCGAGCGTCGCGATCACCGCGTAGGGCTCCATCCCCGCGACGCGCGCCACGGCGCCGAAGGACAGGTAGATCGGCGGCTTGGACCGCCACACGAGCGGCACGCGGTCGACCGCCTGGCTCGGGTCGACGCCGGTGGGGAGGTTCTTCTGCAGGAACTGCGCGGTCCCGACGGCCAGGTGCGCGTCCGAGCCGTTGCCGATGACCGTCACGAAGCCGCCGCGGAACATCGGCAGCAGCGCGATCGCCCCGATCAGCGCGGCGAGCGCGAGCGGGACGGCGATCGTGCGCCACGAGGCGCTGTTCGCCGGTGCCGAGCGCGCGCGCAGCCCCGGGTCGCGGCGCCATGCGAGCACGCCGAGCGCGACGCCGCCGGCCAGCACGATCGCGAGCGAGACGTCGAAGCCGACCGCCACGCCCGTCGCCGCGTGCAGCGCCACGAAGCAATACGCCAGCAGCGCCAGCTCGAGCGCCGACGCGACCGCGCCCACCGGCAGGATCCACAGCGCCTCGTGGCCGCGCAGGCGCGCCGGCAGCAGCAGCCGCGTCGGAGCGGCGCCGACGATCCCGAACAGCACGACGATCGCCGCCGTGGCGTGCAGCGCGCCGCCGAGCCCGCCGCGCCCGACGACGCCCGCGTAGGACGCGAGGCCGAGCGCGATCGCCGCCGCGCCGGCGAGGCCCAGCCAGGCGAGGACGCGATCGCGGCGGAGGTTCAGCGGCCGTGGCGCTGGCGGGCCTGGGCCACCACCCGGCTCAGGAACACGGGGTTCCCCACCAGGTAGCGCCGCCACATCCGCTGCGGCTCGATCGCCAGTCTGAAGATCCATTCCAGCCCATTGTCCGCCAAGGAGGCCGGTGCGCGCGGAACGCGTCCCGAGACGAAGTCGAAAAGCGCGCCGACGCTCCATAGAACCGAGCAGTCGAGGCGCTCGACGGTGCGCTGCGCCCAGATCTCCTGCTTCGGCGTCCCCATGCCGACGAGCAGGATGTCCGGCTTGCAGCGGTTGATGTCCTCGATCACGCGCTCGTCGTGTCCGGAGCCGATCTCGAAGTAGCCGTGATGCGTGCCGACGACGCGCAGCTTCGGGTGCGAGCGACGCAGGCGCAGGCCGGCCTGGCGCGCGACGCCCGGCTCGCAGCCGAGCAGGTAGACGGACGAGTCCTGCTTCTCGCACAGCGACGCGAGGTCCCAGATCCAATCGGCGCCCGTCATGCGATGCGGGATCTCGGTGCTCAGCGCCTTCGCCGCGAGACGCACGCCGTAGCCGTCGCAGTAGACGAGGTCGGCGTGCTCGAGCGCGGTGCGCAGCGCGGGGTCCTCGCGCGAGCGGTTGATGACGTGCGCGTTGACGTACATCACGCGCTTGGTCGGCTGGCCGCTGCCGACCCAGCCCGTGATGCGCTGCAGCAGCTCGTCGGGCTGGCCGAGCTCGATCGGCAGCTCGAAGATGCGCGACTGGCGCGGCGCTGCTGCGATGTCGTCCTTGACCTCGGTCACAGCCTCGCCATGCTACCTCTCGAGCGATGGTCGGTCATCTGCCGGAGAGCGGCCGTTCAAATGACCAGGAACCTCATGCGTTCCTCGGGCAGAAGATCGTCGAGTAGCGCATAGATGAGGTCGCCGTAGCGCGCGGCGCCACCCAGCGCCTCCTTGCGCTGGGCGTCGTCGGCGAACACGGCGAGTAGCTCGTCCTCGTCGCGCTGAACGGCCGCGAGAAATGCTTGATACCGATCGCCCAGCTCGTCCACGAGCTCGGCTGCTCGCGGGCCCCGGTCGCGGAGGCGATCAAGACGCTCGGCCGGCGTCAGCCGGCACAACGCCAGCACATCAGCGGGCCGCACCGGTGCCTCCGCGGCGCCAATGTTGGCGACCATCGAGAAGCATGTCGCCAGCCGGCTGACCTTGAGTTTGTAGTTCTTCAGCGCACTCTGTGCCTTCCTGCGCTCGCGCTCCTCGCCGACCAAGCCGAGAAGCTTGAGGCGATGATGTTCGTAGTTCAGCGTCAGCGTTCGCCAGAAGCGCAGGATGTCGTTGATCAGAAACGCGGGCCAGAAGTCATCGGGGTGGTCTTCGTAGTCGCGGTAGTAGAAGCCGATGATCCGCTTGAGCAGTCGCTGGTAGAGCTCGTCGTCGTGCAGCGGCCGGCTTTCCAGCACCAGCAGCATGCGAGCGGTAAACGCATTGAGCGAATCGTCCCGGGGACTCCCCAGCACCTTCTCCATCTCGTGCACGTACTGGACTTCGAGGTAACGACCGTCGCCGGAGAAGGGTGGGAACCCCATCTCCTCCGTTGCCTCGATCAGTCGCGACGAAAGCCGCAGGAAGGTCGTCCACGGGAAGCGCCGGCTGTCGTCCGCGCCGTCGTAGAGGAAGAAGAGATCGATGTCCGAACCCGACCACCCTTCGAGTCGACCATACGATCCTGTCGCGTAGACACACAGTGGATGGTCGCGCAGAAGGGGGTTCAGCGCCTCCAGGCGTCCGCCAAGCTCTCGCAATCGTTGGGCCGAGTACTCTCGCCGGGTCTGCTCCATCGACCCAGGGTACGGCGCCTCCTGGTGGTACGCCGTCCGCCCATGTCGGCAGGATCCGCACGTGACCGACACCGCTATGCGTCCCGATCTGTACATCTCCGCTGACGTAGAGACCGACGGGCCGATCCCGGGTCCTTTCTCGATGCTTTCGTTTGGCCTCGCCGTGGTCGGGAGCTACGACGGACGGCGCTTCGAGCGCTTTCCGGCGCGCGAGCGCACCTTTTACCGCGAGCTGCGCCCCATTTCGCAGGAGTTCCAGGCGGAGGCGCTTGCCGTCAATGGTCTGGATCGTTCGCGCCTCGAAAGTGACGGCGCCTCGCCGCAGGACGCGATGAACGATGCCGCCGATTGGGTGCACTCGGCCGGCACGGGCAGCCGTCCGGTGCTGGTGGCCTATCCCGTCGCGTTCGACTGGTCGTTCCTATACTGGTACTTCGAGCGATTCGCGTCCGCGGGGTCGCCATTCGGACACTCCTCGTGCCTGGACATTCGCACGCTGTACCAGGCCAGTGCGGGCACCGTGTTCGATCGCTCAGGCAAGGAGGCGATGCCGGCCTTCTTGCTCCCGGAGTCGCCGCACACGCACAACGCGCTCGCGGATGCGGTCGAACAGGGGGAGCTGTTCGCCAATCTCATGGGGTGGGCGATGCGCCGACGACGAGAGACCGCGCACGCCGATGAGCTCGATCGAGACGCGCCGTCGTGGCTGTCGTCGCGTGTCGTGCCGATCGCCTGAGCCTCACCCCGGTTTGCGCCAGACGAACAGATGGCCGCGCGCCTCGCCGAGCAGGCCGAGCTCGCGCACCGCGTCGGTGACGCCCGGGTAGGCGGCGTCCTCCCAGTCGTGGAAGGCGATGATCCCGCCGGGCACGACCGCCGGCTCCCAGGTGCGAAACGTCGCGACGGTCTCCTCGAGCTCGTGCGAGGAGTCGATGAAGACGGCGTCGACGGGCGGCGGATCGGCCGGGCCGCGGCCGCCCGGGCGATCGTGCAGGTGCACGCGCGCGCGGTCGGCCGGCGCCAGCAGCGCGAGGTAGCGCTCGCGCTCGGGGTGCGCCTCGACGTCCCAGCTGTGGATCTCGCGATCGGGCCGCGCGAGCGCCAGGCACGACGTCGTCCATGCCGCGGCCGTGCCGACCTCGGCAACGCGGCGCGCGCCGGCGAGCGCGTCGAGCAGCACGAGCAGCTCGGCGGGGCGGCAGGCGACGTCGATGCTCCACGTGTCCCGGGCGGCTCGCGCGCTGCGCAGCGCGCGCAGCCAGAAGCCCGCGACCGGCCGCGGCAGCCGCGCGAGGCTGGTCGCCTGCAACACGAGCCGGCGCGCGCGCTGCAGCGGCGACCGGCGGTCGTCGGAACGAAACAGGCCCAGGCGTCCGCGGCTCATCGCGCCGGAACCTAGCGGAGCGGCGCGTCCGCGTTGTGCCCGGCATGGGAGAGTTACCGCGTGCCGACGGTCGCCATCGATGCCCGCGACGCGTTCGCGCCACAGCTTCGGGGGTGGGGGCGCTACGCGAAGGAGCTGATCGCGGCGCTGCCCGAGCACCCCGACCTGGACTTCCGCTTCATCTCGCGCGGCGGCCCCGGGCCGGAGCTGCTGTTCGAGCAGATCGGCCTGCCCGTGCGCCTGCGCCAGCTCGGCGCCGACCTCATCCACACGCCCAACTGCTTCCTGCCGCTGGCGCGCCCGTGCATGGGCGTCGTGACGATCCACGACCTCGCCTTCGAGGACTTCCCCGAGGACTTCCCGGGGCGCACGGGCTGGAAGTACCGCACGTTCACGCCGCGCGCCGCGCGCTCGGCGCAGCGCGTGATCTGCGTGTCGGGCTACACCGCCGCCGACGTCGTGCGCCGCTACGGCGTCGACGAGGCGCGCGTGCGGATCATCCCCAACGCCCCGTCGCTGCCGATCACCGGCGCGGCGGTGCCCGACGGGGAGGGGCCGTACCTGCTGGCGGTCGGCGACCTGCGACCGAAGAAGAACCTGCTGCGCCTCGTCGAGGCGTTCCGGCGCCTGCGCGGCGAGGGCCTCGAGCACCGGCTCGTGCTGGCCGGCGTCGACAGGGGCGAGGGCGCGCGCGTGCGCGACGTCGCCGGCGGCGAGCCCGTGCAGCTGACCGGCTACCTGCCGGACGAGCAGATGGACGCGCTGATGCGCGGCGCGGACGCGCTCGTGCACCCGTCGCTGTACGAGGGCTTCGGGCTCGTGCTCGTCGAGGCGATGGCGCGCGGCGTGCCGGTCATCGCGGCGCGCGCGACGGCGCTGCCGGAGACCGGCGGCGACGCCTGCGAGTACTTCGACCCGCTCGACGCCGGCGACATGGCGGCGGCGATCCGCCGCGTCGTCGGCGACGACGCGCACCGCGGCGAGCTCGTCTGGCGCGGCCGGGCGCGGGCCGCGGCGCTGTCGTGGGCCTCCAGCGCGGCGCTGACGGTCGCCGTCTACGAGGAGATGCTGTGAACCCGGGTCCACGTTGAGTCGCACGACGATCCTCGTGCTGAGCGTCGACGAGGCGCCGCTGCTGGAGCGCTCGCTGCCGCCGGCGGTCGCGCAGCCGGGCGCCGACGTGCTCGTCATCGACAACGCCTGCACGGACGCCACCCGCACGGTCGCCGAGGCCGCGGGCGCGCGCGTGCTGGCGCTGCGCGAACGGCTGTCGTACGCGGCCGCGATCAACGCCGGCATCCTCGCGAGCGAGGGCGAGGCGGTGCTGCTGCTCAACGCCGACTGCGTGCTCGACGACGGCTTCCTCGAGGCGGCGAACGAGCGCCTGGGGATGGGCGGCGTGGGCTCGGTCGCGCCGCGGCTCGTGCGCGCGACGGGGATGGCGCCCGAGCAGCGTCTCGACGTGCTCGACGCCGCCGGGATGGTCGTCGACCGCCGGCGCAAGAACGCGCTCGTCGGCCACAACGAGCCGGCGACGCGCTACGGCCACGCCGCCGAGGTCTTCGGCGGCGACGGCGCCTGCGTGCTGTATCGCCGCGAGGTGCTCGAGGCGTGCGCCGTCGGCGGCGAGGTGCTCGACGAGAACCTCGAGCTGTGGGCGTCGGACGTCGACCTCGCGTGGCGCGCGCGGCTGCTCGGATGGCGCTGCATGTACGAGCCGCGCGCCGTCGCCTGGCACGTGCGCTTCTACTCGCCGTCGACGCGCGCGGGCTTGCCCGAGGCGCACCGGCGCCTGCAGTTTCGCAACCGCCTGCTGATGATCGCCAAGAACGACAGCTGGTCGGACCTGCGCGGCGACCTGCACCGGATCGCGTTCTACGAGCTGCTGGCGATCGGCCACGTGCTGCTGCGCGAGCGCCACCTGCTGCGCGCCTACGGGGAGGCGCTGCGCGCGCTGCCGGCCGCGCGCCGCCGGCGGCGGATCGTGCAGGCCCAGCGCGTGGAGGGCGAGCGGCCGCCGTTCGGCCTGCGCGCGCCGCGGTAGGCGCCCGCCCGCGCCGCGTCCCGGGGAGGTTTTGGGCCGCAGAGCGCCCAGAACCTCATCCGCCCCCTACCTCGCGCTCGTCTCGCGGGCGGCGGCGAACAGCTGCGCGACGTCGGGCTCGAGGTAGTAGTCGGTGCCGCCGTCGTCGCGGCCCTCGGTCGCGATCGGCAGCGCGCGGCCGAGCTTGCGGCTGTAGCGTCCGGGCCAGGCGAGGATGCCCGCGACGCCGTGCGCGCCCTTCTCCAGGCGCAGGCGCGCGGCGATGTCGTTGCCGCTGAAGCGCTCGCCGGGGGCGTCGACGAGCAGGTCAAGCAGCTCGCGCGCCGGCGGTGCGAGCTTCGCGTACAGCCATGCCGCCTGGTCGGCGTCCTGCGCCGACCAGGCGGCGGCCTCGTGCGGGGGCCCGCCCATGCGCCCGCGCCCTCGTGGGCCGGGCGAGCGGTCCCAGCTCCAGGGGCCGCCGCGTGGCGGCGGGTCGCCGGGCTCGGCCTCGAGGAAGCTCGCGAACCAGACATAGAACTCCGGTACGCGATCCTCGGGCACGGCGACGGTGACCTGCTTGTCGGTCATGGGAGGACCGTGGCCTCTGGGCCGGCCTGCTCGGCGGGTGCTTCGGCGGGCGCCTCGGCCGGTCCGCAGCGATGGCCGCGCGGGCCGTGGCCGTGCGGGCCGTGGCGGTGGCCGCGGCGCCGGCGTCCGGGGAAGCCGGCGAGGAAGTGGCCGTAGAAGGCGTAGAACTCGGCCACGCGATCCTCGGGCACTTCGACGGTGATCTGCTTGTCCTTCGTGGTGGGCTCGACGGTCATGTCGATGCTCCTTTCCTTGCTTACCGGAAGAAGCATAGCGGAGGTAACTACTTAAGTAAAGCCGATGACGACGGCGAGCCCCGCGACACCCGCCGCGACCACGACGACGGCCGTCGCGAGGCGCAGCGCACCAGGTCGGGGCGCGGCGGCGGGCGGGTCCGCGGCCGGCCTCCATCGCGGATGGTGCTCGGCCGCCCACGCCGCCGGCACGGTCCCGCGCACGATGCCCTCGACCGACGCCGACTTGGCGGGGCTCAGCGCGATCCAGACGTGCCCCGCCACGAGCACGCCCGCGACGATCATCGACGCGTCGTGCAGCGCGATCGTGCCGGGCAGCCGCAGGTCCGTGTCGCGCTCGCCGAGCCACAGCAACGTGCCCGACACGGTGAACAGCACCGCCAGGGCAGCCTCGGCAATCGCGTGCGCCTTCTGGCCGGCGTTGAAGCGCCCGGCCCGCGCCGGGCGGCGGCGCAGCCAACGCAGGTCGTCGGCATCGAAGCGCTCGAGCTCGCGGCGCGTCTGGCGCAGGGCGCGCCGGTCTCCGAGCAGCGCGACGAGCGCCAGCGCGGTCAGCCACGCGACCGCCGCGCCGAGGTGGACGGCCTTCGTCAGCGGTCGCGACGAGACGACCTGCGCGAGCATCGGCAGGTACAGCACGAGCCCCGTCAGCGTCATCACGACGAACGCCGACGCGTGGATCGTGTGCAGGTTGCGCTCCGTCGCGCCGAAGCGCACGACGCGCGCACCGCGCGGCGCGACCGCTGGCCTAACGGCCATTGGACCCGCCGATCCACGCGTCGCGGTCGTAGCCGCGCTGCTGCCAGTAGCCGTCGCTCACGCGGTCGGTGACGACGATCCGCCGCACCCACTTGACGCCCTTGTAGCCGTACATCCGCGGCATCACGACGCGCGCCGGCGCGCCGTGCTTGCGCTGCAGCGGCTCGCCGTCCATCCCGTACGCGAGCATCGCGTCGGCCGACAGCGCCTGGTCGAGCGTCAGCGTGTCGACGTACGGCGCCTCCATCGACTCGAAGCGCAGCGCTTGTGCGGCCGGCAGCGGGCGCGCGGCCGCCAGCAGGTCGGCGAAGCGCACGCCGCTCCAGCGCACGTCGTCGACCGACCAGCCGGTCACGCAGACGAAGTCCGACGTCTGCTCGGCGCGCGGCAGCGCGAGCAGCGCGTCGGGCGACAGCGCCTGGTCGAGCGTCAGCGTGTCGACGTAGGGCTGCTCGAGCGACTCGAA
>JAWVGK010000278.1:0-3051 GCA_033855155.1 Solirubrobacteraceae bacterium
CGGTGACGCTCGACGAGCTCGCGGACCTGACGCAGGAGCTGCTCGCGCCCGAGCGCCTCAGCGCGGCCGGCGTCGGGGCCGACGAGGACGTCTTTCGCAGTGCCGTCGAGGTGCTGATGGCGGTGCCCGCCGGGGTGCCTGTGCCGGCCGGGGCGCCTGCTCCGGCGGGGGTGCCTGCGGCGGCCGGGGTGCCTGCTCCGGCGGGGGTGCCTGCGGCGGCCGGGGTGCCTGCGGCCGACGTGATCGCGTGACCGAGCCCGCGATCCTGCGCGTCGCGGTCGCTGGCGCGGCGGGGCGCATGGGTCAGGCCGTCTGCGCGGCCGTCGAGGGCGCCGACGACATGGTGCTGAGCGGCCGCGCCGACCCGGCGCTCGGGACGACGCTCGCCGACGTGTTGCCCGACGCCGACGTCGTCGTCGACTTCACGCGCCCCGACACGGCGCTCGCCAACGCGTTGGAGTGCGTCGCGGCGGGGGTGCACGTCGTCATCGGGACGTCGGGCTTCGACATGGAGCCGCTGTACGCCGCGCGCGGCGCGAACGTCTTCTTCGCGCCGAACTTCGCGATCGGCGCGGTGCTCATGATGCGCTTCGCCGCCGAGGCCGCCCAGCACATGGCGAAGGCCGAGATCGTCGAGCTGCACCACGACCGCAAGCTCGACAAGCCGTCGGGCACGGCGGCGCGCACCGCCGAGCTCATGGGCGGCGACGTCCCGATCCACTCCGTGCGCCTGCCCGGACTCGTCGCCCACCAGGAGGTCATCCTCGGCGACCTCGGCCAGACGCTGACGATCCGCCACGACTCGATCGACCGCGCGTCGTTCATGCCGGGCGTGCTGCTCGCGGTGCGGCGCGTGTCGACGTTGCCCGAGTCCCCGCTGACCGGGCTCGAGCACCTGCTGTTCTGAGGTGGCGGCGGGCTGTCGCTACGGCGCGACGACCGACGGCAGCTCCACGCTGACCGTCCCCACGTCGTCGGACTCTGGAGGAAGCTCACCCCCTTCTCGCAGGGTCTCCTCAAGGTGAAACACGATTCCGGCTTTGACCTCCTGCTCGGCCTCCTCGCGCGTGTTGCCGTGGGAGTACACGGGGAACTCCGCAGCCCGTGCCCACCAGCCTCCGTCGTCGGCGCGCTCGTAGATCACGGCGTACGTTGTCATCGCAGTTCCTCCAATCCAGTCGCTCGTCGGATCTGGGCCAGGGTACCGCTCGGCATGTCTTGGTTGCTCTTGCCGGTGCCGGCGACTGTGGTGCGGCGTCCGTCGGGGTGACCCCATCGCTCGTGGGAGCCGGTGACACGAATGACTGACCAGCCCGCCTCGCGCAGCGCCTTGCGGACCTCCCGGTACTTCTTCGCCATATCGGCAGCCTGCCTGAGCAAGCTGCGCGTGTCTGGCGCGAACTGTCACAAGTTCGAGCAGACGCCGTCACGACACTCCGCGCTGCGATCATTCGTTGCGATGAAGGTGCGCGACGCATGAGCGAGGGCGTCACCGTCGCCGTCACCGACCACGCCGCCGAGCGCTTTCGCCAGCGCGTCGGCTCGCGTCTCGGGGGCTTGGACGTCAAGCCGGAGATCGCCGGCCGCGCCAGCGAGGCCTGGGCCGCGGGGCGTATCAGCGATGCGCCGCCCCCGGGCGCGAGCGAGGCCGCCGCGCGCGGATCGGTCTACGTCCGCGACCTCGTCGATCGCGGCGTGATCTTCGTCTGTCGCCACGATCGCGCCGCGCGCGAGCTGCTCGTCATCACGTTGTGGGAGGACGAGCGCTTCGGCAACCCGCGTGTCGACCAGCGCTTCACCGATACCTTGAAGGACGACGAGCACGCGCTCGTCGACCCAGGGCGGCGCTGGCGCGACAAGCGCGACGGCATCGTCTGAAGCCAAGGAGACGCCATGAGCGACGAAGATCAGCAGATCACGACGATCAGCCCGCAGCGCCATCGGGCGGCGGTGACGCTGCTCGTCGACGAGCAGCGCCGCGAGCACGGGCTCACTGCACTGGTGCCGTCGCGCCAGCTGGCGATCTCGGCGCGCGCGTGGGCGATCATCCAGCGGGGCAACGACGGCAACCTGAGCCACGGCAACTTCGCCCAGCGCGCGCTGCGCTTCCCGTTCGTGCTCGCCGGCCGGCCGAAGCTGCGACGCAGCGTCGGCGAGAACCTCGGCTTCGGCACGGGCGAGCTGTCGACGCCACGCGAGATCGTCGCCGAGTGGATGCGCTCGCCGGGGCACCGCGCGAACATCCTGCGCTCGTGGCGCTACGGCGCCGTCTGGTCCTCGCCCACGGGCGCAGACGGCGTGACGGTCGTGCACCACCTCGGGCGCAACAACAAGGCGTAGCCGCGGCCCCCGCTCACGAGCGGTCGGCCTGCGGTGGAGAGCCGCGCGGCCGCGCCGCCTCAGGCGCCCGCCGGCGCCCGCCCGCCGCCGCGCTTGAGCTCCTCGAGCATCGCCAGCACGGCCCGCGTGTTGGCGCGGATCTCGTCGGACATGTCCTCGAGCACGCGCAGGGAGCCCTGCGTCAACCGCTCGCCGCGCGCGCTCATCTCGCGCAGCTCCAGGCGGATGTCCGCGAGCGCGTCGCGGTGCGTGCCGATCGCGCTCCGCCAGGCCGCGCGGTCGGCCTCGAGCAGCTCGTTCGTGCGCGCGACGTGCGCATCGATGCGCTGGAGGAACTCGCTGTCGGCCATGGCGGCAGTGTGTCAGCGTGGGTGTGTCACTCCAACACGCAGGTGCAACAACTTCGTCACGGCTTCGCGACAAGTTCGCGCAGCCGCGTGTAGCGCCGCCGCGCGTCCGTGCGACCCACGGCGACGGCGAGCGCCGACGGCTCGCCGACGATGACGCAGACGTCCTGCGCGCGCGTGACCGCCGTGTAGACAAGGTTGCGCGTCAGCATGATCCGATGGCCGCCGAAGATCGGCACGACGATCGCCCGCGCCTGCGAGCCCTGCGCCTTGTGGACGCTCGCTGCATACGCCAGGCGCAGCGTGTCCAGCGCGTCGACGGGCAGCAGCAGGCGGCGGCCGTCCTCGCCGGCGAAGTGCACCC
>JAWVGK010000279.1:0-6632 GCA_033855155.1 Solirubrobacteraceae bacterium
AGGTCGGCGCCGTCGCTGCCGACGGCCTTCAGGCCGGAGCCGAGCGTCGCGATGCACAGCTCGACGAACAGCGCGGCGCCGAACGCCGCGGCGACGATCCGCAGGCCGCGCCCGGCCCGCGGGCCCAGCGGCTCGTCCTGGCCGCCGACGTACGCGACGACGAACACGTAGAGCACCATCACCGCGCCCGCGTAGACGACGACCTGCGCCGCGGCGACGAACTCCGCGCGCAGCAGCAGGAACAGGGCGGCGAGCGACAGCAGGTGCGAGACGAGGGCCAGGACGCTGTAGAACGGGTTGCGGACCGCGACGACGCCAATCGCCCCCGCAATCGCCCCGATTCCAGCCAGGAAGAACAGCACCTCCGCCATGAAGGCCGCAATCTACCGTCGCGCCAGCCATCGGGGGGCGCGCCCCGGGCGGCGAGACGCCGCGAGATGCGGTTGATCGAGGCTCGAGCCCCGGTCGTATGCTCGGCGGCGGACGCGCCGGATGCATCCGCTGCGACGGCGCGAACGCACAGGCAGCCGACGACATGGAAAATCGCGACGCAAGGGGACACACCGATGGCAGAGCCGACGCTGGAGCGCGGGTCGAAGGGCGACGACGTCAAGGATCTCCAGGAGGGCCTGGTCGAGCTGGACTTCAAGCCCGGTGAGCCGGACGGCGTCTTCGGGCTCTTCACCGAGAGCGCCGTGCGGTCGTTTCAGACGTGGGCGCAGGTGGTGGCGGACGGCATCGTCGGCCCGCTGACGTGGGAGAAGTTCGACGACGCCGACAAGAGCGACCCGACGCTGCGCAAGGGCGACCGGCGCATCGCCGTGCGGGGCCTGCAACGGCGCCTGCTCGACGCGGGCTACGGCACGGGCGAGATCGAGATCGACGGCGACTTCGGCGCCCAGACCGAGGCGGCCGTCAAGGCGTTCCAGGAGGCCGCGGGGATCGACGTCGACGGCGTCGTCGGTCCGCAGACATGGGAGGCGCTCAACAACGCGTGAGCGCTCGCGGGCGGCCCGCGGCGGCCGCGCCGCCGCCGGCCGATCGTGTGAAGGGCAGCGCGGCGCGGGGGTACCCTGCGATCGATGGGACGCGAGTCCGCGAGCTATCGCCTGGCGCTGACGCGGCCGGATGCCGAGGCGCTGGCGCGGGAGCTCGCGGTGGCCGGCCTGGAGTGCCGGCGCGACGACGACCTGCGCGTGGACTTCGTCTTGCGCGACCCGCACCGCTACTGGATCGACGTGCGCGTCCACCGCCGGCCGCAGCCCTGCGTCGAGTTTCGCATCGCGCTGACGAACGACACGTGGGCGATCCGCGGGCCGCTCGAGGGCGTCCTGACGCCGCTGCCGCCGGCGCTCGCGGGCGTCGTGCTGCGCGACGACGCGGGGCGCGACGTCGCGACCGCCGGCGCCGAGGGCTGGTGGCTCGCGCTCGAGGACGACTACGGGCGCCGGCGCGACGACTTCGTCGCCCGCGTCGGCGACTACAGTGCGCCGCTGTCGGCCGATCACGTCTACATGTACCTGCACCAGACGCGCTGGAACCAGGACAACGACGACGAGCTCGCCTGGCACCGCGAGCGCGAGATCGCGCGCCTGGAGGAGGCCTGGGACCCCCGCTCGCCCGCAGGCTCGCAGGGCACGGGCGACGCGGAGGCGCCCGAGCCGGACGCCGCCGGGCCATAGGACGTCGAGCGCGTGCCGGCAGGCGCCGCCGCGGGTATGGCGGCGGGCATGGACGACGAGGATCACTTCGGCGACGGCGATCCGTTCTCGATCGGGCTCGAGGAGGAGCTGTTCATCGTCGACCCGCGCACGGGCGCGCTGCGCAACGCCGGCGCGGAGGTGCTCGAGCGCCTCCGCGAGCTCGAGCGCGGGGACGTCAAGAACGAGCTGCACCGCAGCCAGATCGAGCTCATCACGGGCGTCTGCACGACCGTCGAGCAGGCGGTCGCCGAGCTCGGCGAGCTGCGGCGCGCGGTGCTCGCGACCGGCGTCGGCCTGATCGCCTCCGGCACCCACCCGACGGCCGTCGAGGGCGACTCGCGCTTCACCGACAAGCCGCGCTACCGCCAGATCCAGCGGTGGCTCGGGGACGCCGGCGCGACGCCCGTCTGCGCGCTACACATCCACGTCGGGATGCCCGACGCGGCGACGGCGATCCGCGTCTTCAACGCGCTGCGGCGCTACGCCCCGCTGCTCGAAGCGCTCGGCGCGAACTCGCCCTACCGCCACGGGCGCGACACGGGCCTGGCGTCCGCGCGCGAGCTGACGCTGCGCTCGTGGCCGCGCTCGGGCATCCCGCGGGCGATGGCCGACTACGACGACTTCGTGCGTGTCGCGGACGGCCTGACGAGCGTCGCGGAGGTGCCCGACTACACGTTTCACTGGTGGAAGCTGCGCCCGCACCCGCGCCTGGGGACCGTCGAGATCCGCGCGCTCGACGTGCAGCTGTCGCCGAAGCACACGGCCGCGATCGTGGCCGCCGTGCACGCGCTCGCGCGCCACGCCGCGGACGTCGAGCCGGTCGACGGGCCGCCCGCCGAGATCCTCGACGAGGCGTCGTTTCGCGCCGGCCGCGAGGGCATCGACGCGACGCTGCCCGACGACGACCGTCGTCTGCGGCCGGTCGCCGAGCTGCTCGAGGAGACCGTCGAGCTCGTGCGCCCGGCGGCGCGCGAGCTGCGCTGCGAGGAGCAGCTCGACGACCTCGCCGCGCTGCTGGCCGACGGCGGCGGCGCCGGCGTGCAGCGGTCCCTCTGTCGCGAGGACGACGTCGACGCCGTGCTCGACGCGCTCGTCGAGCGCGACGGCGAGCCTGCGCGCGGCGTCTCGTCGCGCTGAGCGCGGGCGGCCAGGGCGATCGGCGCGGCGCCGGCGCCCGCAGCGTATGCGCCGGGCAGCGACCGCGCCCGCGCCGCACCGTGACCCTCCGCTACTCCGTCGCCCTGATCGGCTTGAGCCGCAGCATGCGGCTGATGCCGCTGGGCAGGTACCAGTTCCAGTCTCCGAGCAGCTTCATGATCGCCGGCACGAGCAGCGCCCGCACGATCGTCGCGTCGAACAGGATCGCTGCCGACAGCCCCACGCCGAACTCCTGCAGCCCGACGAACGAGCCGGCCGAGAAGCCGGCGAACGCCGCGATCATGATGACGGCCGCCGCGGTGATGATCCGCCCCGTGTGCTCCAGCCCGCCGGCGACCGCGGCCGTGTTGTCGTGCAGCCGGTCCCACTCCTCGCGCATGCGCGACAGCAGGAAGACCTCGTAGTCCATCGACAGGCCGAACAGCATCGCGAACAGGAAGATCGGGATCCACGCCTCGATCTGCGGCGACTGCTGCAGGCCGATCGACTCGCCGAGGCCGTGGCGGAAGACGATCACGAGCACGCCGTACGTCGCGGCGATCGACAGCAGGTTCATGACCACCGCCTTCGCCGGCAGCACGACCGAGCGGAAGGCGCGCAGCAACAGCAGGTAGGAGAGCACGAGCACGGCGATCATCAGCCACGGGAACGCCCCGTAAGCGCGGTCGATGAAGTCCACGCCGAAGGCCGGCGCGCCGGTGAGCACGACCTCCGTGCCGGCGTCGAACCCCGCCGCCGGGACGTACTCGTCGCGGATGCGGTGCACGAGGTCCATCGCCGCGGCGGTGCCCGCGTCGCCGCGGCCCGCGACGCGGACCTGCAGGACGCGAGCGTCCTTGTCGACGAGGTTCGCTCGCTGGGCCTGCGCGATTCCCGCCGGCGTCTGGGGCAGCAGCGCGGGCGCCTGCAACGTCTGCGCCTTGATCTCCGGGTCCTGGCGCAGCTCGGCGATCAGCCGCCGCTGCGCGGCGAGCGTCGCGGGCGCCGTCGCCCCGCCCGGGCGCTTCGTGTCGATCGCGATCTGGTGCGGCGCGAGCGCCCCGGGGCCGAGCGTGTCCTGCAGCAGCGCGAGCCCCTGCGTCGACTCGACCGTCAACGGGATCCCGCGGTTGTCGCCGCCGGTCAGCCGGAGGCCGAGCGCCGGGCCGGCGAGCGCGAGCATGATCACGGCGGAGCAGACGAGGTACAGCACGGGCCGGCGCATGATCGAGCGCGACAGGCGCGTCCAGAAGCCGGGCCGCCCGTCGGTGCGCGCGACGAGCACGCGCCGCGGGACGACGCGCAGCCGGTTGACGCGCTGCCCGGTGACGGCCAGCAGCGCGGGCAGGAACGTCGCCGCCGCCGCGACCGAGATCAGCGGGACGAGCAGCCCGCCGATCCCCATCGAGCGCATGAACGGCAGCGGCATGAAGACCAGCAGCGCGAGGCCGATCGCGACGACGGCGCCCGAGAACAGCGTCGCGCGGCCGGCGGTGCGCATCGTCGTCACGAGCGCGTCGTCCACGGACTCCTGCTTGACGAGCTCCTCGCGGAAGCGGAACACGACGAGCATCGAGTAGTCGATCGCGATCGCGAATCCGATCAGCGTGACGATGTTCGTCACGTAGACGGCCATGTCCATGAAGTGGGCGATGATCCAGACCGCGCCGAGCGTCGTCGGGATCGTCACGAACGCGAACGCGAACGGGATGCCGATCGCGACGAGCGTGCCGAACATGAAGGCGAGCACGAGCAGCGCGATCGGGACGGCGATCGTCTCACCTCGCGTGAGATCCGCGTTGTAGAGCTTCTGGGTGTCGTGGTTGATCGCCGGAAAGCCGGAGAGATACGTCCGCGCGCCCGCGATCTGCGGCAGCGCGGCGCGCATGTCGGGCGTCGCCTTGGCCGCGTCGGCGTTCTGCAGCGGGGTGTTGATCTGGACGTAGGCGACCGTCGGCGCGGCGACCAGCACCGGGCCGGCTCGCGCGCCCTTGACGGGGACGGCCGCAGCAGCGGCCGCTTCGGCGATCTCGCGGCGCACGCTGACGCTGCCCGCCACGGGACGATCGGTCTTGACGACGAGCGTGAACGCCCCGTCGCCGCGCTCGTGGAAGCGGTCCTTCAACAGCTCGAGGCCGCGCTCGGACTCGGCGCCGGGAACGCTGAAGCGGTTGCTCAGCAGGTCGCCGAGGTTCGCCGCGCCGTACCCGCCGAGCAGGAACAGCATGAACCAGAGCGCAAGGATCTTCTTGCGGTGTCGGATGATGCGGCGCGTCCAGGACTCCATGGCGACCCGACAGATGCTGTCGGGCGCGCGGCGCGCGTCCTGTGCGATCGATCACACATCGCCGCTGCTCGAATCCTCGGGCGGCGGGAGCGGGCGGCTCGGGTTGCGCTCAGTCGCGCGGGCCCGATCGGCGCCGGGCCCGGCGGGCGTCCGCGTCGAGCAGCACGTGCAGCGGCACGCTGCGGCGCTCGGCAACCTGTCTCTGCGCCTTGAACTGCGCCGGCGTCAGCGGCGCGCTGCGCGACAGCGCGTGCGCCTGCGCCGGAGTCAACCCGGCGATCGAAGGTGCGCTGCCGGCCCGATGCCCGCCTGGAACTGTCGCCACGATGACCCCCATCGTCATGGAGCAGTGCTTGTCGCGGACCCTGCGGGCCGCGTTACGCCGACCTTCTCGCGTGGCTACCCAAAGAGGCGCAGGATCGAACGCGGCGCCGTCGTGCCCCCGTCGATTCGGCAGCGCCCGCCCGGTGACGAACGACGTGATCGGCCGCATCAGAGGAAGACTGAGGCTGTTATTCTTCCTCAACCATGGCGTTGAACATCAAGGACGACGGGACCGACAGGCTCGTCAGGGAGCTCGCCGCCGAGACCGGAGAGACCCTGACGACCGCAGTCACGGTGGCGGTGCGCGAGCGCTTGGATCGGCTGCGAGGCTCCGCCCCGCGGGAGCGGCGGGCCGAGGTGCTGACGAACATCGCCGAGCGCAGTGCGGGCCGGCGCGTCGTCGACGCACGCAGCCCGGACGAGGTCCTCGGCTACGACGCCGACGGCCTCCCGACATAAGGTCGGCGATGGTCGTCGACACGTCTGCGCTGCTTGCCGTGCTGCTCGGCGAGCCCGAGCGCGATCGCTTCATCGAGTTGCTGTCGGCGGCTCGCGACCCGTTGATCTCCGCTGCGACGCTCGTCGAGGCGTCGATCGTCATGCGGGCCAGGTTCGGCGACGACGGCGTCGGCGATCTCGATGACCTCGTCGCTGCAGCCGGGCTCCGGCTCGTCGCCGTCGACGCGGCCCAGGCGGACCTGGCGCGCGAGGCCATCGCGCGATTCGGGAAGGGTCGCGCCCCCGCCGCGTTGAACTACGGCGACTGCTTCTCGTACGCGCTCGCGCGGGCCGCCGAGCGGCCATTGCTGTTCAAGGGGGCGGACTTCACCCGGACGGACGTCGTCCCCGCGGCGCGGGTCGGCGCAGAGCGCTGATCGTCGGGAGCGCCGGGTCGCGCCGGCGCGCGGTCCCTACTCGCCCTCGTTGCGCAGCGGCGTGCGCTCGAGCGGCTCGGCGAGCAGCATCTCCTTCGTGAAGATGAGGTCCGAGCGGTTGTAGTCGGACATCTCGTAGTCGTGGCCCATCGTGATCGCGTCGAACGGGCACGCGACCTCGCAGTAGCCGCAGAAGATGCAGCGCGAGAGGTTGATCTCGTAGACCGCCGCGTAGCGCTCGCCGGCGCTGACGCGGTTCTCGGGAGTGTTCTCGGCGGCGACGACGCGGATGCAGTCCGCCGGGCA
>JAWVGK010000280.1:0-11636 GCA_033855155.1 Solirubrobacteraceae bacterium
GCCAGGCCCGCTCGTCCGGCGTCGCGAAGGCATGCGCCGCGATGGCGGCGCGATCGACGACGCCCCGCGGCGCCACGCTCTCCCCCCAGCGCGCCACGACGGCGTCGCGGACCTCCGGCGTCTCGTAGAGCGCGTGGACGACGGCGTCGGTCGACAGCGTCACCGCGCCGAGGCGCTCCAGTGCGGCGAGCGCGGTCGACTTGCCGGCTCCCATCCCACCGGTCAGGCCGACGGTCGGGACGCGACCCACCGACCGCGGCCCAGCGGTCAGGAGGCCGCGGGCTCGTCCGCCTCGGATACGGCGGCGACCTCGGGCTCGGCGGTGACGTCGGGCTCAGCGGCGGCGTCCGGCGCGGCGACGACCGCGGACCCGGCGCCGCGGACGTCCTTGATCGGCTCGGGCGCAGCGACGAGAGCGGGGCCGGGCGCATCCTCGCGCTCGGGCGCGGCCTGGCGCTGCTCGCCGTCCTGGGCGGTGACCATGCCCTCGGGGGGCTCGGCTCCGGGCGGGCGCTCGGCGGCCTCGGGCTCGGCGGGCTCGGCCTCAGGCTCGGCGGCCTCGGCCTCGGGCTCGATCGCCGCGGGCGCGGCGTCCGCGAAGACCTCCTCGCTCAGGCCGAGCTCGGGCAGATCGTCGAGATCGCCGGCGCCGCCCTGGGCGCCATCGTTCTCGTCGTCGTCGCCGGCCATCGCCGCGAGCTCCTCGGGCGGGAGGACCTTGGGCTCGAGCACCTGGCCCTCGACCCGCTTGACGCTCAGCGACAGCCGCCGGCGCTCGGAGTCGATCTCCAGGATCTTGACCTTGACGTCGTCGCCCGGGGCGACGATCTCGCGCGGGTTCTCGACGTGGTGGGGCGCGAGCTCGGAGATGTGGACGAGGCCCTCGACGCCGTCGAGGATCTCGACGAAGGCGCCGAAGGTCACGACCTTCGTGACCGTGCCCTCCAGCTCGTCACCGACGTTGTAGGTGTCGACGACGCGCTGCCACGGGTCCTCCTGCGTCTGCTTGAGGCCCAGCGAGATGCGCTGGCGGTCGCGGTCGATGTCGAGCACCTTGACGGCGACGGTGTCGCCGATCGCGAGGATCTCGCTCGGGTGGTTGACGTGCGACCAGGACAGCTCGGAGATGTGGATCAGGCCGTCGATGCCGTTGAGGTCCACGAACGCGCCGAAGTCGACGATGTTCGAGATCTGGCCCTCGACGATCAGGCCGGGCTGCAGGCGGTCGAGGATCTCCTGGCGCTGCTCCTTGCGCTCCTCCTCGAGCACCGCGCGGCGCGACAGGACGACGTTGTTGCGCGCCCGGTTGAGCTCGATGACCTTGCACTCGATCTTCGTGCCGAGGTACTCGTCGAGGTTCGGGACGCGGCGGATGTCGACGAGCGAGGCGGGCAGGAAGCCGCGCACCCCGAGGTCGATGATGAGCCCGCCCTTGACGACCTCGATGGGATCGACGGCCTCATCCACATCTCCGAGCTCTCGTGGTCGCACGTCAACCACCCGAGCGAGATCCTCTCGATCGGCGACACCGTCGCCGTCAAGGTGCTCGACATCGACCGCGAGCGCCAGCGCATCTCGCTCGGCCTCAAGCAGACGCAGGAGGATCCGTGGCAGCGGGTCGTCGACACCTACAACGTCGGCGACGAGCTCGAGGGCACGGTCACGAAGGTCGTGACGTTCGGCGCCTTCGTCGAGATCCTCGACGGCGTCGAGGGCCTCGTGCACATCTCCGAGCTCGCGCCGCACCACGTCGAGAACCCGCGCGAGATCGTCTCGCCCGGCGACGACGTCAAGGTCAAGATCCTCGAGATCGACTCCGAGCGCCGGCGCCTGTCGCTGAGCGTCAAGCGCGTCGAGGGCCAGGTGCTGACGCCGAAGGTGCTGCCGCCCGAGGAGCTGGCGGAGGGTGCCGGCGACCTCGACGACCTGCCCGAGCTGGGCCTCAGCGAGGAGGTCTTCGCCGCCGGCGCGCCGGCCGTCCCGGACGCCCCGACCGCCGGCGAGGCGGCCGCCGCGCCGGTCGCCGACGTCGAGCAGGCCGAGCCCGCCGCCGCCGACGCGCCCGCCGCCGACGCAGCTGCGGCCGGGCCGCCCGCGACCGACGCCGGGCCGGTCGAGCCCGCCGCCGCCGGCGAGCCCGCGGTCGCCGAGGCGCCGACCGCCGACGAGGCGGCCGCCGCGCCGGTCGCCGACGCCGGGCCGGTCGAGCCCGCCGCGGCCGACGAGCCCGACCCGGCGTAGCGCCCGGCGGTGGCGCAGGTCCCGTTCGTCGGCCTGACGGGAGGACTGGGAGCAGGCAAGTCGACCGCGCTGGAGGTTCTCGAACGCCTCGGCGCGGCGACGCTGTCGACCGACGCCGTCGTGCACGAGCTCTACGCGACCGCCGAGGTCCGCGACGCGGTCGTCGCGCGCTGGGGCGCCGGCGTCGCGCCCGACGGGGTCGTCGATCGCGCCGCGGTCGCGGCCAGTGCGTTCGCGACGCCGCAGGAGCGCGCCTGGCTTGAGGGCGAGCTGTGGCCGCGCGTGCGCCGGCGCGTCGCCGCCTGGCGCGAGGAGGTCGCGCTGCGCGAGCCGCCGCCGGCCGCCGCGGTCGTCGAGACGCCGCTGCTGTTCGAGGCCGGGATGGACGCGATCTACGACGCGACGATCGCGGTCGTCGCCGACGAGGACGTGCGTGCCGCGCGCGCGGCCGCGCGCGGCCACGTCGCGACGGCGCAGCGCGCCGCGCGCCAGCTCTCACAGGAGGAGAAGGCCCGCCGCGCGACCTTCGCCGTCGACAACAGCGCGACCGTCGAGCAGCTGGAGGCGCAGCTGTCTGCCGTGCTCGCCAGACTACGGGGATCGTGAGCGCCCGTCCCGCCACCCGCTCCGTGCTCACCCGCAGCACGCGCCCGGCCGTCGTGCGCCGCCGGCGTCGGCGCCGGCGCCTCGGCGGCCTGCTGACGTTCGCCGTGCTCGTCGCGCTGCTCGCGGCGGTCGTCGTGCCGCGGCTGCCCGACGCCGTGCGCGACCTGACGCTGCCGCTCGTGCACGAGGACATCATCCGCGAGCAGGCGTCGGCGAAGGGCGTCGACGCGTCGCTCGTCGCCGCCGTCATCTACACCGAGTCGAAGTTCCGCGACCAGACGTCGCACGCCGGCGCGCGCGGCCTGATGCAGATCACGCCCGCGACGGCGCGCTACATCGCCAGGCTGTCGGGTGGCACGGCGTTCGAGCAGGGCGACCTCGCGACGCCGCAGGTCAACATCTCCTACGGCGTCTTCTACCTGCGCTACCTGTTGCGCCAGTACGGCGAGAACAAGGTGCTGGCGCTCGCGGCCTACAACGGCGGCGAGGGCAACGTCAACCGCTGGATCGCGCGCGCGGCGATGTCCGAGCAGGCCTTCGGCATCGAGCAGATCCCGTTCACCGAGACGCGCCACTACGTCGGCCGCGTGCTCGACGTCCAGCTGCAGTACCGCAAGAAGTACCGCCGCGAGCTCGGGCTGTAGCACCGCCGCCCGCGCTCAACGCGCGGAAAGCGTCTTGCTGCGCCCGCTCCACCAGCCCTCGACGCCGCTGGCATACCAGCGCGACGTGCGCCGGTCCGACGGGCCGCCCGGCAGCGCGGTGCGCAGCGCGGTCCCGGCGAGATCGGTGACCATCCGGTAGGACGGCCCGATCACCATGTCGCGCCCGCCGCTGCGCAGCCGCTGGCCCTGGTGGATCGTCGCGCGGCCGCCGCGCAGCCCGGGCGTGCGCCGGTCGAAGCCCGCCCACGCCGGCACGCGGCCGCCGAACAGCACGTGCGCGAGCACGAGCGGCTGGCGCTGCGCGAGCGTCGACGGCCGCGCGGCGAAGGCCACCCGCGCCGCGCGCAGGAACGCGGCGTCGCGCCCGTCCGCGCCGTGCCAGCCGCTGTCTGGTCCCAGCAGCACGTCGTCGAGCAGCCCGAAGCTCGCCGCCACGATCGTCGTCTCGTGCAGGATGAACGGGCCTGCCTCGCCGCAGACGGTCGTCAGCGCGTCCTCGACGAGCGCCGTGCGAAACGCCTCGAACCACGCCGCCTCGCGCGAGTCGTCGTCGTAGACGCAGTCCCACGCGGCGACGGCGGCGAAGCGCTCGTCGCCGTCCAGCAGCGGGCGCAGCAGCTCGAGGTAGCGCAGCGCCTGCCCCGACAGGCGATCCATCTGCATCGCCTCGAAGTCCGCGGCCGTCCAGTCGCTACGCGAGCCGAGCAGCTCGACGATCCGCTCGAAGCGGTAGCGGGCGACGGGCAGCGTGATGATCGGCGCGGCCGCGAGGTGGTTGACGTCGTCGTTGGCCGACGCGACGAAGCCCTGCGCCGGGTTCTCGCGGTGCGGCAGCTCGTCGGGGCGCAGGAAGCCGGTCCAGTCGTGGCGCGGGTCGGAGCCGGCCAGCGCGACGAGCCCCGTCGTGCCGGCGGCGCGCCGCGGCAGGCGGCCGGACATCTGGTAGGCGATCGACCCGCCGCGGTCGGCGAGGATCCAGTTGAACGACAGCTCGACGCGCCGCACCTGCGCTTGCGCGGCGTCGCAGTCGCGCGCGTCGAGCAGCTCGAACATCGCATCCAGCGACGCCGCGCCGGTGTCCTGCGCCGCGCTCCAGCGCGTGCACAGGTAGCGGCCCGCGACGCGCGCGGCGCCGGCGTGCACGCCGTGCTCGTTCTCGAAGATCGTCAGCGTCAGCGGCTGCCCGCCGCGGCGCCCGAGCAGCTCGCTGCGCGCGCGAAACGCGGGCCAGCGGCGCTCGCCGTCGACCTCGCGCGCGAAGCAGCCGTCGCGGCACTCCTCGACCCAGGAGTCGATCGCGTCGGCGCCGCCGTAGGTCAGCCCCCACGCGACGTCGGCGCTGCGCCCGATCAGGACCGCGGGCAGGCCCGGGATCGTCGCGCCGGCGCACCAGCGCTCGCCGTGGTGCAGCACGACCTCGCTCCACGTCGCCGGCAGCTGGTTGATGACGAGGTGCGGGTCGCTGGCCAGCACGGCGGCGTCGCCGGCCGCGCGGCTGGGGGCGACGGCCCAGGCGTTCGAGCCCGCGAGCGACGGCAGCCCGAGGCCGCCGGCGGCGAGCGGCAGCACGCGCGTGCCGAGGCGCACGTCGCGCAGCAGCTCGGCGTCGAACGCGTCCAGCTGCCCGGGCAGCAGCTCGCCGAGCAGCTGCGGCGAGGCGCCGGCCTGCAGCAGCTCGACGAGCACGCGCTCCATGTCGCCCTGGGTCTGCGCGAGGCCGAGGTAGCCCATCAGGCGCGTCAGCAGGATCGCGTCGGCCGGCTGCCACGGCGCGGGCCGGTGGCGCAGGAGCAGCAGCTCCCACGGCATGTGGCGGCGAAAGGCGCGGTTGACCCCGTCGCAGTAGGCGCGCAGCAGGTCGCGGCCGCGCGGGGCCAGCCGCGCGACCTGCTCGTGGGCGCCGCGGCCGAGGTCCAAGCGGCGAAACAGCGTGTCGAGCGCCACCAGCTCGTCGCTGCCGGCGAGCGCGTCGGCCGCCCGCCCGCGCCCGACGAGCCGCCCGACGACCATCTGCAGCTGGCGGTCGAAGCCGTGACAGAAGCCGAGGCCATGCAGCGCGTCGGCGGTCGTCGCTGCGTGCACGTGCGGGATGCCGGCGGCGTCGCGGCTGATCTCGATCGCGCCGTCGGCGCCCTCGATCGTCCGTCGAAGTCCTCGCCGCGGCGGGCGCACGCCCCGACTCTAGTGCGGCGTGCGGGCGCGGCTGGCCCGAACCTCCTCCTCGGGCCACGCCCCCGGAGGCAGGTCCGTCGGCGTCAGCGCGGGCGCGACCCGGGCCGCCGAGGCGTCGCCGCCGTGGGCGAGGCGCTCGAGGTCCTCGATCGAGGCGACGTGCGGGCGCACGCCGGGCGCGAGGTCGAAGCGATCGGCGTCCTGGAAGAGGTCGCGGAAGCCGCTCGTGCCCGCCGGCTCGAAGTCGACGTCGACGTCGGCGTAGATCGTCATGAACGAGCACGGAGCGATCTCGCGCAGGTCCATGCGCCGCCAGTCCAGCCCGCGCGGGTCGGGCCGGCCGGCGAGCCCGAGCTCGGCGTTCATCTTCTCCAGCGCGCCGTACAGGCGCTCGACGTTGCGCCCGTAGGCGCCGGGGACGATCGCGACGCCCGAGACGAAGCCACCGTGGTTGTAGATCGCGTGCGCGACGTCGCCGACGAGGACGAACTCGACGCGGTGCGTCGCGAGCGCCTGCAGCGTCGCGACGAGATCGGGATCGAGCTGTAGCTCGTTCATGGCGCCGGGATTCGCGAGTCGGCGCGCGACTCCTTCCCCGATGTTGCGCGCGACGGCGAGAGCGGGCGTCGCGGTGCGCTGCTGTACCCTGTGCGCCAGCCATGGCCGTCCCCAAGCAGAAGCAATCACACAGCCGCACCGCCAAGCGTCGCGCGCAGCACAAGATGGCCGCCCCGGTCTTCAACTCCTGCCCGACCTGTCACGAGCCGCGCAGGCCGCACCGCGTGTGCCCGAAGTGCGGGAGCTACAAAGGCTCAGAAGTCGTCGCGCCGCACGCGCACGACCACGATCACGACCACTAGCGGTCGGGTCGGTCCGGCGCAGCGGCGCCGCAGAGGGGACCACCGCGCAAAGGACTAGTCTCCGCCGGGGGATGGCGGCGCGACGCTTCAGAACACGGATGGCTCGGCGCGGCGCGCTGTCGGTCTCGGCGCGACCGATCCCGGTCATCGCCGTCGACGCCAACGGCGCCGACCTCGGGCCCGCCGAGGTCGCGGCCGGCGCCACCGCCGCCGCGCGCCAGGGCGTGCGCGTGCTGCTGTTCGGGCCGGCCGCCGAGATGGGCAACGCGGGCGTCGGCGTCGAGGTCATCGACGCGCCGCTGTCGATCGCCAAGGAGGCCAACCCCGCCGCCGCCGCGCGGGCGCATCCGGAGTCCTCGATCGTGCGCGCCGCGCGTGCGGTCGCCGCCGGCGACGCGGACGCGCTCGTGTCGGCCGGCGCGACCGGCGCGGCGCTCGCCGCCGGCCTCTTCAACATCAAGCGCGACCGCGGCATCCTGCGCCCGGCGCTGGCCGCGCAGGTGCCCGTGCCGGGCGCGCCGGTGACGCTCGTCGACGTCGGCGCCAACACCGAGGTGCGCGCCGAGCACCTCGTCCAGTTCGCCTTCATGGGCGTCGCGCTGGCGAGCGTCGTGCACGGCGTCGATCGCCCGCGGGTCGCGCTGCTGTCGATCGGCGAGGAGTCCACGCGCGGCACGGAGCTCGTCAAGGACGTCCACGCGCGCCTGTCGGCGACGACCGAGCTGAACTTCGTCGGCAACATCGAGGGCCACGCGCTGACCGAGGGCCGCGCCGACGTCGTCGTCACCGACGGCTTCACCGGCAACGTCGCGCTGAAGATCATGGAGGGCGTGTCGGACAAGATGATCGCCCTGCTGCGCGAGACCGCGAGCTCGACGCGCCGCGCGCGCGCCGGCGACGTGCTGATGGGCCCGGCGCTGCGCGCCTTCCGCGACGAGATCTCGCCCGAGACGGCCGGCGGCGCGTACCTGCTCGGCCTGCGCCGGATCGGCGTCGTCGGCCACGGGCGCTTCACCGCGCGCGGCTTCGAGTCGGCGATCCTGCTGGCGGCGCGCGGCGTCGACGGCGACGTCGTCGGACGCACGCACGACGCGCTCGAGCGAGCGGGCGCGCTGCGCAAGCTCGGCTCCGCGCCGTCCGAGAGCAGCTCTACCGTCTCTGCCTGATGACTCGGGAAGAGGTCTTCGCGCTGATCCAGGCCCACCTCGTCGACGAGCTCGAGGTCGATCCCGCGCGCATCGACGAGTCGACGAGCTTTCGCGCCGACCTCGAAGCCGACTCGCTGGACCTCTACACGCTCGTCCAGGAGCTCGAGGACTCCTACGGCGTGAAGATGCCCGACGAGCAGGCGGCGCGGATCGTCACCGTCGGCCAAGCGGTCGACTTCGTGCTGTCGCACACGGCCACCCACGAGCTCGGGGGGGTCGATGAGTAGACGCCTCCGCACCGAGTCCTGACGCTGCTCTCCGAACTCCTGCAGGAGCTGCCTGAGCACCTGCATCGGCAGGTCTTCACGCACGCGTCGTGGACGGAGCGCCGCAGCGACTCGTACTCGCGGCTGGCGTTCCTCGGCGACTCGGTGCTCGGCCTCGCGCTGACGGCGCACCTGTACCCGCGCCTGGAGGCCGAGCGCTTCGGCGCCGGCCGGCTGACGAAGATCCGCGCGCAGAGCGTGTCGGGCGTCTCCTGCCGCGCGGTCGCCGAGCGCCTCGGCGTTCCCGACCTGCTGCGCGCGTCGGCGCCGTCGGGCATCGGCCAGAGCGTCGAGTCGCTCGTCGGCACCGAGCGCGTGCTGGCGTCGGTGATCGAGGCCGTGATCGGCGCCTGTTACCTGCACACGGGCTACGAGCGCACGGCGGCGGCGGTCGTCGAGGCCTTCCAGCCGGAGATCAGCAACGCGCTGCTGCATCCGGTCGACTTCAAGTCGACGCTGCAGGAGCGCCTCGCGCGCCACGCCGAGACCGTCGACTACGAGGTCGCGACCGAGATCGGCCCGCCGCACGACCGCACGTTCGAGGTCATCGCGCGGGTCGGCGGCGCGCCGGTCGGGCGCGGCGCCGGCCGCTCGAAGAAGCACGCCGAGCAGGAGGCCGCGCGGATCGCGCTCGAGACGCTGCATCCCGACGCGCCGGTGCCGGTCGACGAGGACGAGCTGTGAGGCCCGTGACGCCATGCACCTGAAGTCGCTGACGCTCAAGGGCTTCAAGTCGTTTCCGGACCGCACGAAGCTCGACTTCGGCCCGGGCGTGTCGGTCGTCGTCGGGCCCAACGGCTCGGGCAAGTCGAACGTCACCGACGCGGTCCTGTGGGCGATGGGCGAGCAGTCGCCGCTGGCGGTGCGCGGGCAGTCGATGCGCGACGTCATCTTCGGCGGCGGCCGCGGCGTGCAGGCGCGCTCGTCGGCCGAGGTCGAGATCGTCATCGACAACTCCGACGGCGCGCTCGACGTGCCGCTGGGCGAGATCTCGATCATGCGCCGCCTGGACCGCTCCGGCGAGGGCGAGTACCGCCTCAACGGGGCGCGCTGCCGGCTCGTCGACGTGCTCGAGATGCTCAGCGACACCGGCCTGGGCAAGGAGATGCACTCCGTCGTCTCGCAGGGCCGCGTCGAGACGATCGTCACCTCCAAGGCGCTCGATCGGCGGCTGCTGATCGAGGAGGCGGCCGGGCTCGGCAAGCACCGCAAGCGCCGCCGCCGCGCGCAGCTGAAGCTCGATCGCACGCAGGACAACCTCGATCGAGCGCTCGACGTCGAGCGCGAGGCGCGCTCGCGTCTGCGCCCGCTCAAGCGCCAGGCCGAGGCCGCGGAGCTGCACGAGCGCCTCGAGCGCCAGTCGACCGAGTCGCGCTGGGAGCTCGTGCGCGACGTCGCCCGCGCGCGCCGCGCCGAGCTCGTCGCGGCCGAGGCCGCCGCGACGTCGGCACGCGCGGCGCGCGACGAGGCCGAGCTGCGGCTCGCCGAGGTCGCCGGGCGCCGGCGCGAGGCCGACGAGGCGCTGGCCGCGCGCAGCGAGCAGCGCGAGGCGTTCGCGCGGCGCGTCTACGCGTCGCGCTCGGCGGCCGAGCGCATCGAGCTGCGCCTGGACAGGATTCGCACCCTCTCTGCCGACCTCGGCGAGCGCGTCGAGCGGCGCGAGCGCGAGCTGGAGGCGCTGCGGTCCGGCGACGAGCGGCTCGCCGGCGGCGACGGCCCGCTCGAGGCTGCCGGCCGCGAGCGCATCGGCGTGCTCGAGGCCGAGCTGCGGCGCCTCGCCGCCGATCACGAGTCCGAGCTCGAGCGCGAGCTCGTCGCGCTCGAGGCGGCGCGCGCGCAGGCCGAGCAGGCCGTCGACGAGCAGCGCGACGCGCTCGTGGCGCAGCGCGCGCAGCTCGCGCTCGCCGAGGCCGCGGCGCAGGCCGCGCGCAACGAGCGCCGCGCCGCCGATCGCGCGCTGGAGGCCGCGCGCCGCGACGCCGCCCGCGTCGGCGCCGACCTCGCCGCCTGCAACCAGTTCCTGCGCACGCGCAGCGGGCCCGACGCGCACGGGCGCGACGTGCGCTCGCTGTCGGACGCGCTCGAGGTCACGCCGGGCTACGAGCGCGCCGTCGCGGCGGCGCTCGGCGAGCTGCTGCAGGCCGCGCTCGTCGAGGACGCCGGCGCCGGCGCCGCGCTGCTCGACGGCCTCGGCTCGGAGGGCGGCCGCGCGCTCGTCACCGGCGGCCTCGCGCCCGCGCCCGCGCTGGCGACGAGCCCGCCCGCGCCCGGCGCCCAGCACCTCGCCGGCTTCGTCCACGGCGAGGCGCACGAGGTGGCCGTCGCCAGGCGGCTGCTGCGCGACGCGTGGGTCGTGACGAAGATCGGCGAGGTCCAGCCGTGGTTTCACGGCATCGCCACGACGATCGACGGGCGCGTCTGGCACGGCAGCCGCCGCGAGCTGCGCCAGGCGCCCGAGGGCGGCGACGAGCGCGTGCTCGCCGAGCGCAACCGCCGCGAGCAGCTCGTCGCCGCGAGCGAGTCCGCCGTGCGGGCCGAGCACGCGGCGCGTGCCGCGTGCGAGCTCGCCGAGCAGGCGGTGCGCGCGGCGGACGCCGTGCGCGAGCAGGCCGATCGCGCGCGCCGCGACGGCGCGCGCGCCTTCTCGGCCGCCGAGGAGGACGCCCGCCGCACGGCCTGGCTGATCGCCAAGCGCCGCGAGGCGCCGCTGGAGGGCGCGTCGGCGGTGCGCCAGGCACAGCTCGAGGGCGAGCTCGCAGCCGAGCGCCGCAGCGCCGAGCGCGCCGAGCGCGAGCGCGCGGAGCGCACGCGCCGGATCGCCGGGCTGCGCCGTCGGATCGCCGCCGATCGCGCGCTGCAACCGCCCGCCGAGCGGCTCGCCGCGGCGCTGCACGCCGTCGCGCAGGCGATCGCCGCGCGCGTGGCCGTGCTCGAGGCCGAGCTGCAGGCCGACCGCGCCGCTGGCGCGGACCTCGCCGCGCGCCTGCGCGCCTGCGCGACCGAGGAGGCCGAGATCCAGCGCCGGCTGCGCGAGCGCGGCGAGGTCGTGACGGCGGCCGAGGTGCGCGCGCAGCAGGTCCGCGACCAGGCGGCCGAGGCCGACCACGAGCTCGCAGCGCTCGCCGAGCGCCTCGGCCTGCCCGCCGAGCCGGCCGTCGAGGCGCTCGACGCCGGCGCCGTCGCGGTGCTTCACGGGCGCATCGAGCGCCTCGCGCGCAGGCGCGAGCAGCTCGGCCCCGTCAACCCGCTGGCCAAGGACGAGTACGACCGCGCGCTCGAGCACGTCACCGAGCTCGAGCGCCAGCGCGAGGACCTCGAGACCGCGCTGCGCGAGCTGCGCACGCTGATCCGCGACACCGATCGCCAGATCGACGAGACCTTCCAGACGACGTTCGAGGCCGCCGCGCGCAACTTCGAAGAGCTCGCCGCGCAGCTGTTTCCCGGCGGCCGCGGGCGCCTGCGGCTCGTCGCCGAGGAGCAGCGCATCACGGGCTTCGCCGGCGCGGCCGGCATCGCGGCGGACGGCGACGAGGGCGCCGACGCCGACGACGTCGCCGAGGCGGAGGTCGCCGTCGCCGCCGACAGGGAGGACCTGCTCGGCGTCGAGATCGAGATCAC
>JAWVGK010000281.1:0-7276 GCA_033855155.1 Solirubrobacteraceae bacterium
TGCGCCCGGTGCTCGACGGCGAGCCGCTCGTGCTCGTGCAGGACGGCGAGGTCATCGAGCGCAACCTGCGCCGCGAGCGCATCACGATCGACGAGCTGCTGGCCGAAGCGCGCCAGCAGCAGGTCGGATCGCTCGACGACGTGCGCTTCGCCGTGCTCGAGACCAACGGCAGGATCTCGATCATCCCCGCGGGCTGACCCGCGTCAGTCCTGGCCGCGCTCGACCTTCACGCCCTCGAAGGTGCACTCGACGAGCTCCTTGAAGCGGCACCCGTTGACGTCGTCGTGGCGCATGAACGTCGGCGGCTCGATGCGCACGTGCAGCGTGTACTCGCCGTCGGCCGGGACCTTCCAGTTGCGCCCGTAGTGGTAGAGCATCGGGTGCCAGAGCAGCGCCAGCTCGTGCGTTCCGACCTCGCTGCCGGACGGGTCGACGAGCGTGCAGATGACCGTCACGCCCGGGATGAAGCGGCCGTCCGAGGCGTCGCAGACTGCGATCTCGAGGTGCATGTTCTCCTCCTCGGGATCGTGCCAGACGAGCTCGCCGTCGATCCAGTCGTACATCCCCTCGGCCTCTTCGACGGCGTAGGCGACGAGGTACTCGCCGGCCTCCTGCATGCCGCCGTCGTGGGCGACCTCGTTGGCCATGTGATCGAGCGCTCGCCGGTACGACGCGCCCTGCTCGCGCGCGAGCTCGAGCTGCTTGGCGTCGGCCTCGTCGGTGTCGGGGTCCATCGGCGGATGCTGCGTGGGCATGTCGTCCTCCTCGGTTCGCGTTGTCGTTGGTTACCCGGGCGCCGGCGCGCGATGCGCGGCACGCCCCCCACCGGGCTCAGGTGTGCTGACGGACCTGGATGCGGCCGGCGCGCGTGCGCGTGTCGAGCACGGGCTGCGGCGCCGTCGCGGGACCGCGCAGGACCGCGCCGGTGCGCAGGTCGAAGCGACTGCCGTGACACGGGCACGTGACCGCCCCGTCCTGCACCTCGCCGGTCGCCAGCGAGCAGCCGCGGTGCGAGCAGCGGTCGTGCAGCGCGAGCACGTCGTCGCGGTCGCGGACGAGCATCACCGGCGTGTCGCCGACCTGCACGGCGAGCGCTTGGGCGTCGCCGAGCGCGTCGACGTGCAGCGCCTCCGTCCAGTCGCCGGGGCCGCGGTCGAACGCCGTCTGGTCGACGCCGACGCCGAGGCGGAAGGCGAGGTGGCCGCCGAGGTGCCCGCCGACGGTCATCATCCCCGCACCGGCGAGCGCCAGCCCGATGCCGCGCCCGCGCAGGCCGCGACGGCGGCTGACGAGCGAGGCGCTGTAGAGCCCGAGCGCGACGGCGTTGACGGCCGCGTGCACGAGGCCCACCCGGCGCACGTCGTCATCGACCGACTCGCTGTCGGCCCAGTCGCTGAGGCCGGTCACGGCGGTCGCGGGGTAGGCGGCGATGCCGACGGCGATCAGCCGCCGGGCGGCCTCGTCGGAGCCCTCGCCGCCGACGAGGTCCAGCAGCGTCGCGCTGGTCCAGCTGCCGATCACGACGTCGGTCAGGATCGGGTGCAGCGCGTGGCCCATCCACGTGCCGCTGAGGACGTCCTTCAGCGCGCTCGGCCCGAGGCCGCGGACCGCCTTGCCGATCGGCTTGGCCGGCGCGTCGAGCAGCGCCGTCTCACCGGCGATGTCGGCGAGGACGTCGAGAGGTTGCTTCGCGGTCGCAGTCATGGAGGGCTGGATACCCCCGCGACACGGGCGGTAACGGTGCCATTTTGTGGGTATCCGGAGCGCTATGGCTCGGACCGAGCACCATGGCGACGCGACGCCGTTCCTGCCGCGCGAGCGCAGCCTGCCGGCTCTGCGCGAGGCGGCGGCCGGCTGCCGCGGCTGTCACCTGTACGCCTGCGCGACGCAGACGGTCTTCGGGGCCGGCGACGCGCGCGCGCGCATGATGCTCGTCGGCGAGCAGCCCGGCGATCGCGAGGATCGCGAGGGCCAGCCGTTCGTCGGGCCGGCGGGACGCGAGCTCGATCGCGCGCTCGAGCTCGCCGGCATCGATCGTGGCGACGTGTACATCACCAACGTCGTCAAGCACTTCAAGTTCGAGGAGCGCGGCCCGTTTCGCATCCACCAGACGCCGAAGCGCTTCGAGATCGACGCTTGCGCGCCGTGGCTGCGCGAGGAGCTGGCGGTCGTGGCGCCCGAGGTCCTCGTGATCCTCGGCGCGACCGCCGGCAAGGCCCTGCTCGGCTCGAAGTTCCGCCTGCGCGACGTGCGTGGAACCGCGATCGAGTCCGACCTCGCGCCGCTCGTGACGGCGACGCTGCACCCGTCCGCGATCCTGCGCGCGCGCGACCACGAGACGCGCCGCGCCGAGCGCGAGGCGTTCACCGCCGACCTCGAGTTCGTCGGGCGGGCGATGGCCCAGCGGCGCGTCAGCCGCTGACGGGCGATTCGAGGATCGCCTTCAGGCGCTCGAGGTCCTTGCGGTTGGCGCGGGCCATCGCGCGCGCCATGAGCTTCGCCGAGACCTTCGAGAAGCCCGTCGGCTCGCCGCGGTTGCGCAGCGTCATGCGCGTCGCGCCGTCGCCCGCGTCGTGCCACTCGTAGGTCGTCTCCACCGCAAACGGCCCCTCCTCGGTGCGCATGACGAAGCGCTCGCCGGGGACGTGCTCGCACACCTCGTACGTGTAGTCCAGCGGCCGACCGAGGAGCCGCGCGACGAACGCCAGCCGCGACCCGATCGCGAGCGGACCCGGGGTCTGCCACTGCACGTCGACGATGTTCTCGTACCAGCGCGTGGCGTTGTCGGGATCGGATGCGAACGCGGCGACCTCATTGCGTGGGCGCGCGATCTCGATCTCGCTCATGACGTCGACGGCCACGGCCTCACTCCCGCGAGTCCTCGCCGGCGAGCGCCGACAGCCCGAGCACGACGAACGCCGCCAGCGCCGCGACGCCCGCCGCGTGCGGCCACGCGCTGTCGCCGAGCACGAGCAGCGTCGCGCCGACGACGAAGCACGCGCCCGCGATGCGCGTCGCGGTCAGCGCCGCGGCGATGCCCTGAGTCGGACCGGGCACGGGCGCGCCGGGCGCGAGGACCTGCTCGGCGTCGAAGCTGCCGCGCAGCACGAGGCGAAACAGCAGCGCGAGCGACGGAAACAGGATCAGGCCGCCGGCCAGGATCGAGATCACCAGCAGCGCCATGACGTTGTCGGGCGCCGCCGCCTCGCGCACGGTCAGCCCCGGAAGCAGCAGCGGGCTCTGCGCCAGCGCCCAGCCGCCGACGACCGCCGCGACCGCGACCGCCGCGCTGACGCGCGCGGCGTCCAGGCGCCGACGCACGACGAGCGCGATCGTCGCGGCGCCCGCCAGCAGCGACAGCCCGACGCTCAGCACCGCGGGCGTGTCGACGAGCCGGTCGAAGATCCAGCGCGCGTCGGCGCGCACGACGACCGCGCCGGCGATCGCCGCGACCCCGGCCAGCGACCCGGTCACGAGCGCGCGCGAGCGAAACGCCTCGGCCATCTCCGCGTCGCCCTCGCGGCGCGCGTCGGCTGCGAGGTAGACCGCCGCGAGGTACGCGCTGGACAGCAGCGCCAGCACGCCGGCCATCAGCGACGTCGGGTTCAGCCAGCTCGACCACAGGTCGCCGGCGGCGTTGCCGACCGGCACGCGCCGCGAGGCGATCGCGCCCGCCGCCGCCGCCAGCGCGAACGGGGCGAGCAGCGAGCCGACGGCCGTCAGCGTGTCGATCGCGCGCGCCTCCGCCGGCCCCCTGCTCGCCGAGCGCAGGGCATAGGCGACGCCGCGCAGGATGATCCCCAGGCCCGCCGCCGTCAGCGCCACGGCGAGCGTCGAGGCCATCGACGCGAACGCCACCGGATAGCCCGTCCAGACGACGACGAGCACGAAGATCAGCCAGACGTGGTTGGCCTCCCAGACGGGCGCCATCGAGTGGTGCGCGTGCTCGCGGATGCGCCGGGCCTGCTCCCCGCGGCCGGCCAGCAGCTGCCAGATGCCGGCGCCGAAGTCCGCGCCGGCGAGCACCGCGTACAGCGCGACGCCCTGCAGCGCGAAGAACAGCGGCAGCTCGGGCAGGCCGATGCCGAGCATGTTCAGGATCCCGCCGGCCGGTGCTCGGGCTCGGGCTCGGCGCCGGCGGCCATCGGCGCGTGCGCGAGGCGCCGCAGGATCCACGCGACCGCGACGACGAGGCACGCGTAGAAGGCGGCCATCGTCGCGTAGCCGACGGGGATGCCGTCGGCCGCGGTGACGGCCTCGGTCGTGCGCATGACCTGGTAGACGACCCACGGCTGGCGCCCGACCTCGGTCGTCACCCAGCCGCTGATCAGCGCGACGAGCGACGCCGGGCCGGCGAGCACGAGCAGGCGGTAGAACCAGCGCCCCGAGGGCACGCGCCTTCGCCGCGTGCGCGCGAACAGGTACCACGCGCTGAGCGCCGCGAGGAACGTCCCGATCGAGACCATGACCTGGAAGGCGATCCGCACGACGTTGACCGGCGGGCGGTCGGCCGCGGCGACCGCGTCGAGGCCCTGCACCTCCGCGTCGGGATCGTGGAAGGCCAGCAGCGACAGCCCCTTCGGGATCGGGATCCCGAACTCGACGTGCCCGTCGCGATACCAGCCGCCGAGGTGCAGGGCGGCGCCGCGCTCGGTGTGGCCGACGCCCTCGAGCGCCGCGAGCTTCGTCGGCTGGGTCTTGGCGACCTCGCGCGCGGCCCAGTCGCCGACGAGCAGCTGCACGGGCGCGGCGAGCGCGGCGACCGTCAGCGGGATCGTCAGCGCGATCCGCTCGTAGCGACCCCAATGCCCGCGCAGGCGCCCGACCGCGTAGGCCGCGGAGACGAGGAAGCCCGTGACGATGAAGCCCGCGAGGTACATGTGCACGAGCTCGTAGCCGAGATGGCCGTTGCCGAACAGCGCGCGCAGCGGCCGCACGTCGGTGACGACGCCGTCGCGCAGGGTGAAGCCGCCGGGATCGTTCATCCACGAGTTGACCGCGAGCACGAACAGCGAGCCGGTCATGCCCGCGGCGACGATCGGAAAGCCGCTGGCGAAGTGCGCGCGCGGCGACATCCGGTTCCAGCCGTAGACGTAGATCCCGATGAAGATCGCCTCGACGAAGAACGAGAAGCCCTCGAGCGCGAAGCCGAGGCCGAAGACGGCGCCGAACGTGCCCATGAAGCCCGGCCACAGCAGGCCCATCTCGAAGCTCAGGATCGTGCCGGTGACGACGCCGCAGGCGAACAGCGCGACCATGACCTTCGTCCAGCGCTGCGCGAGCACGCGATAGAGCTCGTCGCCGGTGCGCATCCACAGCCACTCGGCGCGCAGCACCATCGCCGGAAACGCGATCCCGAAGCAGACGAGCGGGATGTGGACGGCGAACGACAGCGCCTGCATCTGGCGCGCCTCGAGCAGGTAGGCCTGCTGCACGGGCCCGAACGTCGCGCTCATCGCGCCAGCTTCCTGCACGCGGGCGACGCGCGCAACGACGCATCGCCGGCTGTGCGCGCGGGCATCACGGCGCTACGCTGGCCCGATGTCCGTCGAGACCCCCGACGAGCTGCGCGCGCTGCAGGCGGCCGGCCGCGTCGTGGCCGAGACGATCCGCGCGATGCGGCGCGCCGTCGCGCCCGGGATCAGCACCGCCGAGCTCGACCTCGTCGCGGCGCGCGTGTTCGACCGCGCCGGCGCACGCTCGGGGCCGCAGCTGGACTACGGCTTTCCGGGCGTCACGTGCATCAGCGTCAACGACGAGGCCGTGCACGGCATCCCTGGGCGCCGGCGCCTGCGCTCCGGCGACCTCGTGAAGCTCGACGTCACGGCCGAGCTCGACGGCTTCTACGCCGACTCGTGCCGCACGGTCTTCGTCGGCACGCCGCGGCCGCGAGCGCTGCGGCTCGTGCGCACCGCCGAGCGCGCGCTCGCGCGAGCGCTGGCCGTCGCGCGCGCCGGCGCTCCGCTGAACGCGATCGGCGACACCGTCCAGCGCACGGTGCACGCCGCCGGCTTCGAGGTCTGCGACGCGCTCATGGGCCACGGCATCGGGCGCAGCGTGCACGAGCCGCCCAACGTGCCCAACACGTACCAGGCGGCGCTGCACCAGCCGCTGACCGACGGCCTCGTCATCACGATCGAGCCGCTCGTCGCCGCGGGCGGCCGCGCCGTGCGGATGGCCGCCGACGGCTGGACGGTGCGCACGGCGGACGCGTCGCTGTCGGCGCACGTCGAGCACACGCTCGTCGTGCGCGACGGCGCGCCGCTCGTCCTGACGGCGTAGCCGGCTACAGCGTCGCGGGCAGCGGAACGCCGTGGCGCGCCAGCAGCAGCTCGCCGAGCTCGCGCGCCTTCATCGCCGCGTCGCGATCGCCCTCGTGCGCGGCGACGATCGAGCCCTTCATGAGGATGTGCCACTGGCCGGCGACGCGCTCGGGATCCTCGACGCCGGCCGCGGCCGCGAGCTCGCAGACGAAGGCGCGGATGTTCGCGAGGTGCACGACGCAGGCCTGGCGCACCGGGTCGGCGCGGTTCTCGAACTCCAGCAGCGAGGTCACGAACGCGCAGCCCTCGAAGTCCTCGCGCGCGAACCACTCCGAGAAGATCTCGAAGATCGCCAGCAGCTGGCCGGCGGGCGTCGACGCGCGGCGCAGGACCTCGTCCTGCACCCAGCCGACCGTCCAGCGCTGCTCGCGCAGCGCCAGGAAGGCGAGCGCGAGGTCGTTCTTGGAGGCGAAGTTCCGATACAGCGTCATCTTCGCGACATCGGCCTCGGCGGTGATGGTGTCGACGCCGATCGCGCGGACGCCGGAGCGGCTGAAGAGGTCGTAGGCGGCGTCGAGGATGCGCTCGCGGCCGCTGCGAGCCTTGTCGAGCGTCTGCGGGTCAGGTGCAGCCATATGGGCGACTATAGGCGGGTCCGAGACGCAAGTCGGCAATTCGTGCCAGATCGATCTTCGGCGCCGTTTCGCAGCGTTGCGGCGCCACCCCGCAGCTATGCTCCACGACATGCAGGAGATGGTCATCTACGGGGTCAGCTTCGACATGGTCGGCAAGCAGCCGATCGTGCTGCTGAAGACCGTCGACAGCAACAAGTTCCTCCCGATCTGGATCGGGCATCCCGAGGCCGCCGCGATCCTCATGAAGCTCCAGGGAGCGACGACGCCGCGCCCGATGACGCACGACCTGCTCGTCGACATGCTCGGCGAGCTCGACGTCCGCTGCACGCAGGTCGCCGTCACCGAGCTGCGCGACAACACGTTCTTCGCCTCGATCAC
>JAWVGK010000282.1:0-11500 GCA_033855155.1 Solirubrobacteraceae bacterium
AGCACGTCGACCCAGTAGTTGGCGGCGTTGAACGTGTTCGTCGGGAAGGCGCTCGCCGCGGTGTACGCATAGACGCCGTCCGGGCTCAGCGGGTTGGCGACGGCGTGCAGCGGCGGGTTGTCGACGCCGGTCGTGGCGAACGCCGACGAGCTGACGGAGTAGTGGCCGTTCGGCGCGAAGTACGAGGCGACGTACATGGTGCCGGCGGTCAGCGCGACCGCGCTCGAGAACGTCGCGTGCTGCCATCCGGAGCTCGTCTCGCCGGTGAAGGTCACCTGCGCGAGCCGGGTGCCGGTCGTCGTCCACAGGCTGCCGAGGTGCGTTCCCGTGTTGGCGGCCGCCTTGTAGAAGCGAATGCCGGTCGCCGAGCCGTTGACGTCCGCGCGGAACTTCACGCCGAGCTCGACGGGGTTGCCGTCGGCGCCGTCGACGGTCGACGGCGAAGCGAAGTCGAAGATCGTGCTCTGGGGCGTCACCGCCGGGGACGGCGCCGACGCGGCGCCGCTGCCGACGGCGTTGGTCGCACGGACCGTGAACGTGTAGCTCGAGCCGTTGACCAGGCCGCTGACGGTCGCGCTGGTCGCGGAGGCGCCGGCGGTCACCGGGGTCATCGCGGTCGCGCCGATGTACGGCGTGACTGTGTAGCTCGTGATCGGGCTGTCGCCGTCGCCGTCGGGCGGCGACCAGCTCACGAGCGCTGACTTCGTCGCGGGACGCGCGCGCACCTGCGTCGGCGGTGGCGGCACGACCGCCGCCGACGGCGTGACGGCGTTGGACTGCGCCGAGGCCGGGCCGCCGCCGTTGGCGTTGAGCGCCTGCACCGTGAACGTGTAGGTCGTCCCGCTGGTCAGCCCGCCGATCGTCGTGCTCGTCGCGGGCGGAGCGCCGCTGATCGTCGTCGGGCTCTGCGGGCTCGCTCCGACGTACGGCGTGACGCGATAGGCCGACGGGGCGCCGCCGCCCAGCGGCGCGCTCCAGGACACCGTCGCCGACGTGCGCCCGCCCTCGACGGCGCTGACGTTCGTGACCTGGCCCGGCGGCGGGAACGCGAACAGGAGGTCGACCCAGTAGTTCGCACCGTTGTAGCTGTTGGCGGGAAAGGCGCTCACGGGTCCGTAGGCGTAGACGCCGTTGGGCGTGGTCGCGTCGGGCACGGCGGTCAGCGGGCCGTTCGTGACGCCGCCGACCGGCAGCGTCGTCGCCGCGTAATGGCCGCTGGGGGTGAAGTACGACGCGACGTACGTCGTGCCGGCGGCGACGGCGACGGGGGTGGCGAAGGTGACGGTCTGCCAGCCGGAGGCGGATTCAGCGCTGAAGTTCGCCTGCGCCAGGCGCTGGCCGGACGTCTGCCAGAGGCTGCCGACGTGGACGCCGGTGTTCGCGGCCGACTTGAAGAAGCGCACCCCGGTCACGGTGCCGTTGACCGACGGCGTGAACTTCACGCCGAGCTCGAGCGACTTGCCCTCCCCCGAGTCGGCCGTCGGCGGCGTCGCGAAGTCGAAGATCGTGCTCTGCGGCGTCACCGGCGCCGAGGCGCTCGAGGCCGGACCGCTGCCGATCGCATTGGTCGCGGTGACCTTGAAGGTGTAGGACGTGCCGTTGGTCAATGCGCCGACCGTGGCGCTCGTGGCGGAGGCGCCGGCGCTGACCGGCGGCTGCGCGCTCGCGCCGACGTACGGCGTGATCGTGTAGCCGGTGATCGGGCTGTCGCCGTCCGAGCCCGGCGTCGTCCAGCTCACGAGCGCCGACTGGGTCGCCGGGCGCGCGAGCACGTTCGTCGGCGCGGCCGGCACGACCGGGTTCAGCGGCGTCACGGGCCCGCTCGCGGCGGACTCCGGCCCCTGGCCCGCGGGGTTGCTCGCGCGGACGGTGAACGTGTAGGTCGCGCCGGTGGTCAGCCCGGAGACGGTCGTGGTCGTCGCCGGCGGCGAGCCCGTCACCGTCGCCGGCGCCTGCGCGGCCGAGCCGCGGTACGGCGTGACGGTGTAGGCGGTCGCGGCCCCGCCCGTCGAAGGCGCCGTCCACGAGACGTTCGCCGACGTGCGCCCGCCCGCGGTGGCCGTGACGCCGCTGACCGCCCCGGGTGGCGCCGTCGGCTGGAATGCCACGTCGACCCAGTAGTTCGAGGCGCCGAACGAGTTGTCGGGGAACGTCGTCGTCGGGCTGTAGGCGTAGACGCCGTTGCGGGTCGTGCCGCTGTCTCGCAGCGCGTGTAGCGGTGCGGCGTCGGGACGCCCGCCGCCGTTGGGCCCCGGCGCCGGATCGGGATACAGGTAGTTCGTGGTCGCCGAGTAGTGCCCGCTCGGCGCGTAGTAGGAGGCGATATACGTCGTGCCCGGGTCGACCGCGACGGGCGTCGCGAACGTGACGCTCTGCCACCCTGACGCGCTCTCCCCGCTGAAGGTCGCCTGCGCCAGGCGCGTGCCGTTCGTGCTCCACAGGCTGCCGATGTGCGTGCCGACGTTGGCCGCGGCCTTGTAGAAGCGCACGCCGTTGATCACGCCGTAGATGTCCGAGCGGAACTTCACGCCAGCCTCGATCGCGCCCGGATCGGCGGCGTCGGCGACCGGCGGCGTGACGTTCGGCCCCCAGATCGAGCACGGGCAGTTGACCGAGACGGTCCGTCCGGCGCTCGGCGTCTCGAGGTTGCCGCTGTCGTCGACGGCCCGCGTCCGGATCGTCGTCGACGGGTGCCCGTGCACGATCCAGCTGTAGCTCCAGCTCGTCGTGCCGGTCGTCGCGGGATGCCACGTGGCGCCGCCGTCGGTCGAGACCTCGACCCCTGCGACCTGGCCGCCCACGTCGCTGGCGATGCCGGTGACCGCGACGGCCGCGCCGTCGGTCAGCGTCGCTGCGGCGAGCGGCGTGCTGATCGCCGACACCGGCGCCGTCGCGTCGGTCGACGGGGTCGCCGCGACGAGGCCCGGAAGCAGCGCGCCGGGCTGTGCGCCCATGTCGGCGAAGAGGTTGACCGTCGCCTGCTGCATGTTGACGTCCGTGGCGGCGTCGGCGTAGTCGTCCAGGCCCCACGACCACTGCACCGTGCCGGCGCCGAAGACGCGCGCGCCGCTGGGCGCGCGGTAGGACGTCAGGTTGTGCGTCGCCGTGCCGGTCGTCAGGAACGATCCGTAGTCGAGGAACAGGTCGACGCCGCTGACGGTCGTCGACGACAGGCGGAACTGACCGGCGGGACGAAAGCCGTTGTCGGGATCCTCGTCCCACTCGTAGCCGAGCGTCGAAGGCGCCAGCGCGAGGCTCCCGCCCACCGGGAGCGTTGCCGCGGCGGTGTTGCGCCACATGCGCAAGCGGCCGTACTGCTGGGGCACCATGATCCGCGACGTGCCCGAGTTGACGAGGAAGCTCTGGCCGGTCAGCGCGTTCTCCGGCGTCGGCCGATTCGCCGGCGTCGTGAAGCGTGGGTCGCGGAAGGTGCCCGTCCACATGACCGGGTCCACCTGAGCGTCGAAGTGCGTGTCCTTGTAGGTGACGAGCGTGCGGTCGGCGACGGCGCCGCCCGCGATGCTCGGCTCCCAGCGCGTCCTCCAGAAGACCTCGTTGCCCGTGAAGAACGCGAGGTTCACGCCGGCGTCGCGCGCGGCCTCGACGTTGTCGCGCATCGTCTGCGACCAGTACTCGTCGTGTCCGCTGACGACGAGCAGCCGGTGCTGCTTGAGCAGCGCGCCGCGCGCGTGCGTGTCGACGTCGGAGATGTACGAGACGTCGTAGCCGCTGCGCTCGAGGAAGCGGATCATCGGATACTCGGCGTGGTAGATCCACGAGCGACCGTTGACGTCGTCCTCGGCGCTGCTGAAGGGCCGGTTGTAGGAGACCTTGAAGGCGGACTTGTAGGCCGAGGGATTGCCGGGCGGACAGGCGACCGTGCACTGGTACAGGCTGTTGCCGCCCCAGGTGTTGTACGCCTGCCAGGTCGCGTCGTCGGTCTGGTAGACCATCTTCGAGGTGCTCGTGTCGTCGCGCACGACGAACGTGATGTGGCTCGCCCCGCCGTTGTCGTTGCGCCGCAGGCGCGCGACGTACACGCCCGACCGCGCCGTGCTCGGGACGGTCCACGAGCGCGACACCGACCAGTTGCCGCAGTCGATCAGGCCGCTGGCGGAGTCGGTCGCGCACGCCGGCTGCGCGGCGGTGTTGGTCGGCACGAGGTCGCCGTCGATGCGCCGGGCGCCGTCGCCGCCGTAGTAGCCCAGGCGGTAGACGTCGATCTTGTAGCCCGCCGTCGCGGACTTGATCTTGAAGCCGATCGTGGCGCCCGGCGTCACGCTCATCGCGGTGGCGAAGCCCTGGATCGACGGATCCCCGGATCCGTCGATGCCCCAGACGCTCTCCGGCGTGCCGGGCAGGCTGTTCTCGCAGAGGATCGCGTTGGAGACCGGCGGGTCGCACGGGGCGGCCTGGGCGGTTGGCGGAGGCGCGAGCAACAGCACGAACGCGGTCAGGAGCAGCCCGCTTGGCCGGCGGTGCCGCAGCAGGAGACTCTTGGCTCTCGGCGCCATCTCCCGGACAAACGCCGGGACACGGGCGATCCTCGCGGACGATGCCGGAAGGGCCGCTTCCGGCAACGTGCCGCGTCAGGCCGCGGCGGCGACCGCGTGCGTGCTCAGCCGGTCGAGCACGTGGTCCTGCTGCTCCTCGGTCATGTCCGCGAACAACGGCAGCATCAGCACGTCGCGCGTGGCGGCCTCGGAGTGCGGCAGCTCGACGCGCGCGTCGGCGTAGGCCGGCTCCTCGTGGATCGTCATGACGCCGCGCCGCGTCGGGATGCCGTCGTGCAGCAGGCGGCGCATGAGCTCGGTGCGACCGACCGGCGAGCGGCCGTCGACGCGCACGCAGTAGGACTGCCACGTGCGCACCGCCGCGTACGCGGGCTCGCGCGGCGCGTGCAGCGTCGGGATCCGGGCGATCGCGGCGTTGTAGCGCTCGGCCAGCTCGCGACGGCGCTCGAGGATCCAGTCCAGGTCCTCGAGCTGGCAGAGGCCGAGCTGCGCCTGCATGTCGGTCATGCGCGAGTTCCAGCCGCGCTCTGGATAGCGCTCGATGACGACGTCCTTGGCCGCATGGCGTGCGAGGTCCGAGACGTCCATCGCGTGCGCGCGCAGCTTGCGCAGCCGCGCGGCGAGCAGCGCGTCGTCGAGCGTGATCATGCCGCCCTCGCCCGTCGTGATGACCTTGCGCGGGTGCAGCGAGAAGCACGCGAGGGGCCCCAGCGAGCCGATCCTGCGGCCCTTGTACGTCGCCCCGATGGCGCAGGCGGCGTCCTCGACGATCTGCACGCCGTGGCGGCGGCCGAGCTCCAGGAAGCGGTCCATGTCCGCCGGCAGGCCGACCTGATGGACGGGCATGACGGCCTTGGTCCGCTCGCTGATCGCGCGCTCCGCCGCGAGCGGGTCGAGGTTGTAGGTCGCGGGATCGACGTCCGCGAAGACGGGCGTCGCGCCGCAGTGCCAGACCGCGTTCGCGGTCGCGACGAACGACAGCGAGGGAACGACGACCTCGTCGCCGGGGGCGACGCCCATGACGTGCAGCGCGAGCTGCAGCGCCGTCGTGCAGCTCGTCGTCGCGACCGCCTCGGCGGCGCCGACGCGCGCGGCGAAGGCCTGCTCGAACTCGCGCACCTTCGGGCCCTGCGAGATCCAGCCCGAGGCGATGACGTCGGCGACGAGCGCGCCCTCGCGGCCGGTGAAGTGCGGCTTCGCGAAGGGAACGTGCATCTAGACCACGAGCGCGGCAGCCGCGGAGCGCTCGGCGCGCCACCAGGACACCAGCCGGCGCAGGCCGTCCTCGAGGCCGATCTCGGCCTCGAAGCCCAGCCGCTCGCGGGCGAGCGTCGTGTCGGCGAGGCGGCGGGGCACCTTGTTGACGGCGCGCTCGGGTCCGAACTCGATGTCCAGATCCTCGCGATCCATGACCTTGAGCAGCATCCGCGCGAGCTCCAGCAGGCTGGTCTCCGTGCCGCTCGCGACGTTGAAGACCTCGTCGCTCACGCCGGCCTGCGCCGCCAGCAGCGTCGCGCGCGCGACGTCCTCGATGTTGACGAAGTCCATCGTCTGCGAGCCGTTGCCGAGGATCAGCGGCGGGCTGCCGCCCTCGATGCGCTCCATCCAGCGCACGAGCACCTCGGTGTAGACGCCGTGGATGTCCATCCGCTTGCCGTACACGTTGAAGTAGCGCAGTGCCACGTAGTCGAGGTCGCTCGTCGCGTGCATGCTGCGCAGCAGCCCCTCGAGGAAGACCTTGGCGGCGCCGTAGAGCGTGTCGTTGGCGTACGGGTGGTGCGCCTCGGTCGTCGGGAAGTCGACGGCCAGGCCGTAGGCGGAAGCCGACGACGCGGCGACGACCTTGCCCACGCCGGACTCGATCGCTGCCTCGAGCACGTTGTAGGAGCCGTCGACCATCACCTCCAGGGCCGCGCGCGGCTGCGCTGCGCACTGCGTGATCCGCAGCGCGGCCATGTGGAACAGCACGTCGACGCCGTTCATCACGTCGGCGACGACGGCACGATCGCGGATGTCGCCCTCGATCAGCTCGACGGGCCCGTTGGCGACGGCCCACGCGAGGTTCTCGCGGCGGCCGCGCACGAGGTTGTCCAGCACCAGGATCTCCCCGGCGCCCGCACGCACGAGTTGATCGGCCAGGTTGGAGCCGACGGCACCCGCGCCGCCGGTGATGAGCACGCGCCGACCTCGCCAGAGATTGTTCATGAGCATTCAACGCGGCATGCGCCGCCGGACTTCCGCTGTTGCTCGCGGATCACGCGGCCGGGGTCACCCGGTCTCGCGCGCCGTCACGCCGCCGGCGGGACCTCGACCTTTGGTCAGGTTCTGACGGGAGGCGATCTGCTTAGAGTCACTCGCAGTCGCCTACTGAGCCCAATCCAGGGAGCTGTTGACATGCCGACCCGTTCCGGGCTCGCCGCGCTGTCGGTCGCGCTGTGTGCGATCTTCCCAGCCGCCGCATCGGCGGCGACGAACCTCGGCGCCTACTGGCCGCTGAACGAGTCCACGGGCACGACCGTGCAGGACGTGTCGGCCAACGCCAACGCAGGCGTCATCAGCGGTGGCGCCGCGCACGTGCCCGGGCGCTTCGACCGCGCGCTGCACTTCGACGGCATCGACAGCCAGGTCCTGGTGGCGCGCTCGCCGTCGCTGGAGCCCGCGAGCATCACGGTCGAGGCGTGGGTGCGCGCGCCGACGTCGCCGGGGTCGTTTCGCTACGTCATGTCCAACGGCGCGAACGGCTGCCTCGTGCCGTCGTACGGGCTCTACACGGGTGCCAGCGGCGGCTTGGCCTTCGTCGTGTCGGCGGGCGAGGAGAGCAACTTCACGGCCTCCCCCAACGTCGGGGCGGGGGTCTGGGACGGCGCGTGGCATCACGTCGCGGGCACGTTCGAGGGCGCCACGGTCCGCCTGTACGTCGACGGCACCCAGGTCGGAACGGGCACGGCCGCCACGCTGCCGATCGCCTACGGGCTGCCGACGTCGACCGCCACCCTGCTGGGCGCGTTCGGAGGCGGTCCGTGCCCCGCGGGCGACGGCCAGCTGCGATACGCCGGCGACGTCGACGAGCCGCACGTCTGGCGGCGCGCGCTGAGCGCGCAGGAGATCGCAGCCGGGGCCGGGATGGCCGGCCCGCGCACGACCGATCTCGGCTCGTCGATCACGACGAGTCAAGCGATCCTCTACACGTCGGACTTCTCGGATGGCAGCAACATCGCGGTCAGCCTCGAGTCCTCGACGGGCACGGAGCGCATCGCGCAGATCCGCATCAGCCAGCTGCTGCCTATCGGTACGGGAGTGGGCTGCGGAGGCGGACTGCTTCTCTCGCCGTGCGCCATCACCCTCTCCAACGGCGGCCGGACGGCCACGCTGAGCGTCACACGACGCTCGTTCGACGGCGTGGTCACGCTGAACGTCGACCTCGCGAGCGGGCGCAGGCTGTACGTGGACGTCGCCGGGTAGGGCCGATCGACGTGCTCGCCCGCTAGGTCAGCAAGCACGTCAACCCCTCCGCCGTGGCGGCCGCATTGAGCTCGCGATCGAGGCACACGAAGCCCCGCGTGCCCGTCGCGTCTGCGGCACGCAGGCCGCTCGCAAGCTGCACCGCGTCGTAGCCACGCAGGCCGTGCCGGCCGGCGAGATCGGTCGCGATCGACAGGAGCGTCCGGTCGACGTCGAGGATCGCCGAGGTCGACCAGATCCGCTCGAAGCGCGCCCAGGCCTCGCGCTCCTTCCGCGCGGTCAGCCGCCGACCGCGCCGCGCACGCGCAAGAGCGGCTCTCGCCTCGACCTCGGCGATCGCCGATGCCGCGACGGTCTCATGCTCAACGAGGATCTCCCGGACCGACGGCGCGGTCGCCTCTCCGAGAACCAGCGACAGCAGCGCGCTGGTGTCGAAGAACGCCGTCAGCGCCGGTCCTCGACGACCTGCTGCGAGATCGGCGGCCCGTCGCCGGTGATGAGCGCCGACAGGTCAGCCGGGACGCTGGTCGGGCCACCCGGCCAGCTCATCAGTCCCTGGTCCACGAGCCGCTGCACACGAGCAGGTGCCATGACCGGACCCATGCGCGCGACCGGGGCGCCGCGCCGGGTGATCACGATCGTCTCGCCCGCCTCCACGGCATCGACGATCGCACTCGCATCGCGCTTGAGCTCCTTGATGCCGACCTCGCGCATGTGACCACCTTAGCGGAGCGGGTAGTCACCAACGACCGCGAACGTCCGTCGCGCCTCCGCCGGACAACCCCGCAATTCAGCAGCAGGATGACCCGCTTTGCGCGGCCTTCGGAGTGGGCGATACTGAGCCCCAACCCGGTGCCGACCGCTCGATCCCAGCAAGTACGGGGCTTTCGGGTCTGCGAGTTCTGCCCGGTTCGGTCGGTGGCGCTCATATTGAGCCCGAATTGAGCCCCGGCGCGTCAGGATGCGACGCGGTCTTCGGACCGGCTCGGCCGGGACCCGAGCGTGCGTTGCGGCACTGAGATGAAGTCGAGGGCGTGCCCGCGGTCATCGCTGATCTCGACGAGGGCCTACTCAGCGTCGGCCTCCACGACCGTGCCCGGTCCCAGCGGGCCAGGGGCCTGATTCGGCAAGCAGCTCGACGACGTCGAGGATCGCGTGTCGTGGCTCAGTCATGGCCTGTGAATTCTCGCAGCGATTCATGGGATGTCCACCCAGCTCGATGTCAGGCGCGGCGGTCCGTCGGCCTCGACGATCCAGGTGCTGACGACCGGCCTCGTCGCCCCGTTGAGCCCGTCGACCATCACCACGACCTCGTACGTGACGCCGAACGGCGTGATGCGTGTCGATCGGACGGTTGCTTCCGGCAACGCTCCCAGGATCGCGTCGTGGAGGTAGCGCCAGTCCGCAGCGTTGATCCCGAGGGCTGACGCGAAGACCCGCGCTTTGTGCCGACCGCGCTCATGACGTCGAGGTTGGCCCGTAGCTCGTAGAACTTGAGAAGTTCACGGCGAACGGGACAACCTCACGAAGAGCGGCGCACGTACGAAGGGCTGCTCGTCGACTCCGCGATGACTGGTACGTCTGCTGGAGGAAGCTGCGGGCTTGGCTTCGAAGTGACCACTATGGCGCGAATGGCCGGGATCAGACCGCCACAAGGCTCACCGGCTGCTCCGCGAGGCCGACTCGGAGTCGGCGAGCTAGTTCTCCCGTCTCGCGCGCCGAGGCACGCCGCGCGGCCGGCGCCACACAAGCGGCAGTGTCAGCCGTCCAGACCACCCGACGTTCGCGAGAAGGGGGGCGGACGTCCGACCCATCAGAGAACATCAAAGGCCCCACAACGACGACCGCCCTCGCACGAAGCAAGGGCGGAAGCGTCGAAAGCAACGTCTTGTGCTGTGGCGAACAGCGGACTAGGCATCTGCACCTTCGCACTCAGACCGGACGGACCCCTATGAGGAGGTCCCGTAATGAGCCTCGCGGAGGCCGAAGAGCCAGCGAAGCACCCCAAGCGGATTGAGAATCCTAAAGCCACGTGCCCACGGCATCCGACGAAGGACTGGCGAGCGCTCGTCGAGCGGGCGTGGGAAGCCGGCTGGTGGTGCGAATGGCGTGACCACTACATCCGCTGCTCGCCGCCGGACCCGACGAGGATGGCCGTGTCGCTGCCGAGCACACCGAGTGGCGGCCGGGCGCTGATCAACAACACCAAGATGATGGAGCGGTCTGGCCTGCCGAAGAAGTAGGTGCCACCGACGCACGGACAACTAGACGGCGGCGGTACGCTTGTCGAGCGTGAACTGCAACGGGGTCTCGCCCTCGATGATCTGGCGCACGCGATGAACGACGCCGTCGATGTCCGCAGGACAGTCCGCATCCGTCGTGAAGCACAGCTCGATCTCACCTGTGGTCGCCTTATAGCCGACAGCAGGACCGTCGACGCAGCTCATGGCGTAGGTCTGCACAGCCTCGAGGATGTTCTCGGCAAGCGTCGCCAGCCTGTCCTCGCCGATCGTCCCAGACAGACGGATATTCAGCGCCACGTCGCACTCGCGGGTGTCACCCGGGCGGTGCTGCTGAGCCATGTCCATCTCCCTCTTTCATCGGCCTGTTTCCACTTGCCCATGAGCCTCGGCTCCTCTCTCATGGACCAACCGCGGGCGGTTCCGTATCCCGCAATGTAGGGAATGCTGCTCTACCCGACAACATGTTCCACATTGATACGAACATACCCAGGCGTGGCGATCACCATGGCCACGGGCAATGTTGCCGATCCGCGAAGCCCCGAATCACGCGCCCGGCCATTGATCTGGGGTCGGCCTCGCTCCCTTAGGGACCTCCAAATTTTGGACGTGAATACGAGAGACCCCGCCTAGCAGGGCCTTCAAGTGGGCGATACTGGGCTCGAACCAGTGACCTCCGCCTTGTCGAGGCGGCGCTCTCCCAGCTGAGCTAATCGCCCTGGGACGCGAGCAGGATAGCAACGGATGGCGCGCAGATGAAGCGGGCTGATCGGCCGGCGCACCACGGGTCGCGGCCGGCGGGCGACCATCGCTACCCTTGCCCCGCCCCTCTGGCGCCGTGGCGGAGTGGCTACGCAGCGGCCTGCAAAGCCGTTTACTCCGGTTCGAATCCGGACGGCGCCTCTCGATGGCAGCTCCCGTGGGCCGCATAACCCTGCATCTCGGGGACATCACGACCGACCCCGAGGCCGACGCGATCGTCAACGCGGCGAACGAGAACCTGCTCGGCGGTGGCGGCGTCGACGGCGCGATCCACCGCGCCGCGGGACCGCAGCTGCTCGCCGAATGCCGGATGCTCGGCGGCTGCGACACCGGCGACGCGAAGATCACGTCCGGCGGCAACCTCGCGGCAAGCCACGTCATCCACGCCGTCGGCCCCGTCTGGCGCGGCGGCGACAAGGGCGAGCCGGAGCTGCTGGCCTCCTGCTATCGGCGCGCGATCGAGCTCGCCGCGAGGCAGGGCTGCCGGCGCGTCGCGTTTCCCGCGATCTCCGCGGGTGCCTA
>JAWVGK010000283.1:0-2930 GCA_033855155.1 Solirubrobacteraceae bacterium
TCGGCGCCGTCGCGGATGTAGGCCGCGCTCACGCGCGTGCTCCGGCGAGCGCCGCCAGGGCGGCGGCGAGGTCGGCCACGACGATGGTCGCGCCGCGCCGCTCGATCGTCACGCCGTCGGCGGTCGCTGTGACGGCCACCGTGTCGTTCGCGCTGGCGTCGGCGCGGTCGCCCGAGCCCGCGCGGTCGCCAACGCCCGTGCCAGCGCCCACGCCCACGCCCGCGTGATCGCCCGAGCCCGTGCGGTCGCCCGAGCCCGTGCCCGCGCGCGCGCTGTCGTCCGTGCGGTCGTCCGAGCCCGTGCCCGCGCGGTCGCCAACACCCGCGCCGGCGCCGGCGCTGGCGCCGACGGGCCGGCCACAGCCGCGCGCGCATGCCATCCAGTGCTCAGCCGGTGCGCTCGCGGCGCGCTGGCGCGCGCGCTCGGCGGCCGCGGCGCGGACGTCGGCGTGCGCGGAGGAGCAGGCGCCGAGGCCGGCGCACGCCGACAGCCCGTGCCAGCCTGAGCCGGCAGCGGTGATGAAGCCCGCGGCATCGAGCTCGGCGAGGATCCGGTCGGCGTCGCCGGCACGGACGTCGACGATCGTGGTCGTGCGGCGCGTCGAGATACGAACCTCGGGCGCCAGCCGCGCGAGCCGGCGCAGCATCGCGGGGGACAGGCGCCCGAGGGGCGCCAGCGCCGTCACGGCCACGCGCCCGTCGGCCTGGGCGCAGACTCCGGCGTCCAGGCGGCGCGGTTGCGCGGGGGCATGGTCGGCGCCTCCGCCCGGGGTGCCCGCCGCGCCCGACCCGACCGCCGCGCCGGGCGTGCCGGCGAGCCCGCCGCCGCCGCCCAGCCCGATAGCCGCGCGCGGCGTGGCAGCGCGCCCGCCGCCGCCGCGCCAACCCGGCCCGACCGGCACGCCCGGCGCGGGGGCGTGGCCCGCGCCCCCGCTGCCCGCCCCCGGCGCGAGCTCGCCGCCCAACGCGCGCGCGATCCGCGCCGGCGCGTCCTGCACGTCGGCCACCCGCCACGCGCGACCCTCCGCCGCGGGCGCGTGTCGAATAGTGGGCGATATCCGCCCCTTATCCGACACGCGGTGCTCCGCGGCCGGCGCGAGGAACGCGCGTGCGGCGTCGAGGGCGAGTTGCGGCGCGCCGGCGGCGTCGGCGACGAGCGACGTGCGCAGGCCGCCGAGCCACAGCCGGAAGCGCCCCGGCGCGTCGGCGGCGAGCGCCACGTCGGCGCGCTCGTCGCAGCCGACGGCGCTGCCGTCGTCGACGGCGAACAGGAACCGTCCCGGCAGGGAGGCGAGGGTCGCGTCCGCGCACAGGCCGGCGTCGAGCGCCGCGACGACGTCATCGGTCGCGGCGACGCTCGCTGGCAGCCGGCCGCCGAACGGGCTCGTGAGCACGTTGCGGACGCGGTCGTGGGCGAGCGAGGGCAGCAGCCCCGCCCGCGCGAGACGGGCGGCGACGGGCTCGTGCGCGCCGGCCGACAGACCGCGGATCTGCACGCTCGCGCGGGAGGTCAGCTCGACGAGGCCGTTGCCGTGCTCCACCGCCAGCGCGGCGATCGCCTCGAGGCCCGCCGCGCCGACGCGGCCGCCGGGCAGTCGCACCCGGGCCATCGCGCCGTCGGCCGCCGCGTGCAGGCGCAGCACGCCGGGGCAGCGGTCCGTCCGATCCCGGACGGGGGCACTGCATGGATCCATCGAGCTACCTCCTGGGAAGGGCGCGTTCCCGTAAGCGGCATCCGCGACGGATCGAGTTCCTGACTCCCGGGATGCTCGTCCCGGTCACAGCGGCGCGACCGTCCCGGCTTCGCACCGGGTTCCTCGCACCATCGCGCTGACGCCGCGCAGCATAGCCCAGCCCCGGCCCGCGGCCCACCCCGCGGCCGGCGCGGCGGCCCCGGCACACGCCTCCGCGGCAATCAGCGTTGCGGCGCGCCGCCCCCGCGGCTATGGTCCGACCTCGTGTGACGGTGCGGGAAGCCGGTGGGAAACCGGCGCGGTCGCGCCACTGTGAGCGGAGGAATGGCCCCCGTGAGCCAGACACCTCTCCGTCACGCGGTCTCATCCAAAACGACGGGACGCGTGATCCCGAGAGAGCGAGCCTGCATGTCCGATGTCGTCGCCGAGCCGGGGATCCAAGGCGTTCCCGCGCCCATCGCCTCGCCGGCAGAGCTGCTGCCCTACGCGCTGTTCGCCGGGATCGTGGCGATGATCCTGATCTACTTCGTCGGTGCCGAAGAGGGCGTCGCATCGCTGTTTTCCGGCACCTACGTCCACGAGTTCGTGCACGACGGCCGGCACCTGCTCGGCTTCCCCTGCCACTGACGCGACCGGCGCAGGCAGCCATGGTCCGTCCCCTGCTCGTGCGGGGCATGCTCGTCGGCATCGCGGCCGGGCTGCTCGCGTTCGTCGTCGCGCTCGTGCTCGGCGAGCCGCAGGTCCAGCACGCGATCGACTTCGAGCAGCAGATCGCGCGCGCGGCCGGCGACCCGCCGGAGGTCGCGCTCGTCAGCCGCGGCACGCAGCGCACGATCGGCCTGCTGACCGCGACGACGCTGATGGGCATCGCCCTCGGCGGCGCCTTCGCGCTCGCGTTCGCGTGGGCCTACGGCCGCGTCGGCGCGCTCGGCGCCCGCGCCACCGCCGCGGCGCTCGCGCTCGGCGCGTACCTCACGATCACGGTCGTGCCGTTCACGAAGTACCCGGCCAACCCGCCGACCGTCGGCAGCCCCGACACGATCGACCGCCGCACCGCGCTGTTCGTCGCGATGATCTCGATCTCGATCCTCACGGCGATCGCCGCCGCGCGCATCCGCCGCGGGCTGCTGCCACGCCTCGGCGCCTGGAACGCGACGACCGCCGGCGCCGCCGCGTTCGTCGCGCTGATCGCCGCCGCCGAGCTCGTCCTGCCGGCCGTCCACGAGACGCCGCCGGC
>JAWVGK010000284.1:0-10464 GCA_033855155.1 Solirubrobacteraceae bacterium
CCCCGCCGGTCGGATCTAGCCGAAGACGCAAGGGGGCGGGAGGGCGCCGGACTGCGATCCCCAGACCTCCACCTCGTAGATGCGGGTCGCCCCACCGGTGCCCGCCGTCGGGGCGATGACATCGAGGATGACTTGGGACACGTTGGCGCGACCGACGTTGTGGACGGTCTGGCTGGCGGTGTTGTTGGTCACCGTCACGAGCGGGTCCGCGGCGCAGTATGGCTCAATCTTCGTGGAGACCCTGTACGCCCGCGTGTTGAACGCGGAGCTCTCGCCGGCCACTCCGGCGTGCTTTATGACGATGTTGCTCACCGTGAAGCCATAGAGGTAGACAGGGAGTTGGATCGTGAGCCTCGGCTGGCCACTGAGGACACACCACTTGTCGTTGTAGATGTTCGACGCGGCGCCGTCCACCGCGTTCTGCGGGCCCGAGCCGAGCGTGCACGGCACGCCGCTACCGACAACAAGCGTGTTCAACGCCACATCCCCAGAGCAGGTCTGCCCGACAAGTGGGGCGCAGAGCGGCAGGCCGGGAATCCCCGCCTGGGCGGGGCTGCTGCCCGCGAGGACGGCTGCCAGACTCGCCGCGAGAGCACAGAGGCTCGTCAGTCGGGTGCGCATCTTCGTCCCCTCCGATGGTGTGGAATCCGATTGGAGCTTGTATACGCCACCCGCAACCCGAACACAACGCAACCTAACCCGGCCTCCAAGCACTCGTCAAGGCGGCGGCTGGGCGCCGGCTCGCGGTTGCGCGACCCGATGAGCATGGCGACCTTCCAATCGCGGCTGCAGCAAGTGGTGCACACCGGGATCCCTTTGCGGACTCCGTGGCAACGCCGCTCGCGGCCACACTGCGTGCAGCGCGCGACAGGGAGTTGGCGACCCGTCAACTTTCGGTGCGTCCGCGCGCTGGACGGATGCGGGCCGGCTTGGGCTTCAGATCGCCGACCGAGCCGGTCGCTCCTGCGCCCTTCGCCAGCCGTGCCTGCGAAGCGATCTCTACGCGGACGATCAGCTCGTTCGGCGTGCAGGCGAGGATCTCGCAGAGCACCATCAGCGTGTGGAGGTTCAGCCGCTCCGGCTTGCCAGTCACAAGCCTCCACACCTGACTGTCCGACAACCGAACACCGTGCTCGACCAGCAGGGGAACAAGCTCAGATGAGCTGAAGATTCCGCGTTGGGCCAGCAACGGCCGCAGCCGCCACTCGTAGTCCACCTCGACCGCCATCAGCCCGGCGCGCCTTCCAGCGCGTCACCGAGCTGGGCACCCAGCGCACGACGCAGCGCCTGGTTCTTGAAGTCGCCGCTGACCGGTGTACAGCGCGGTCGTCGACGCGTGGCGATGTCCGACCTGCATCTGCACGAACAGCTCGTCAAAGCCGTCCTCGATGAGATGCGTCACGTAGCTGTGACGAAGCGCATGCGGCGAGAGCTCGCGCGGCAGGCCAAGCTCGTCGCGGTACTCCGCAAAGCGCTCGGTGACGTAGCCGCTGGGGATCCGCCCTCCCCGCTCGGTCAACCACAGGGCCGGATGCTCCGGCCGGCCTTACAGCGGCCGCACCTCATCAACGTATTGCTCGAGGATCTCGACCGCCCAATCGAACACCGTCAGCACGTTACGGCGCTTCGGCGCGCCTCCACGCGACGCCTTGCCAAAGCGCACGCTCAGCGTGCCGTAGCGCCCGAACGACGACCGGTGCGGATTGGGGCCGAAGTCCGAGACGTCCAGCATCGCGTGCCTCTTGGCGGCGCAACCCCACGCGTAGATCACCTTGAACAACGTGGCGTCACGAAACGCGGTCAGCGACCCCTTGCGCCGCAGCGCTTGGCGGGAGTGCACTCGCGCGTCGCAGTGATCAAAGAACAGCGTCAACTCCTCGCGCGTCATCGGTCTGCGCCCCGGCGCACCCTCGTCGTCAGCCAGATGCGCGATCGAGTTGCGCTCGTCGATCACCTGCACCGGACGCCGGCCAAACTCGCTCTGACAGATCGCAGCCCACGGGTAGCGCTCGTCAGTCAGGTACTCCAGAAACCCGCGCAGCGTGCCCTGATACCCCCGCAGCGTGGACACGGCGCGACGCCGCGGCGGCCCGCCCATGTCTTCTAGCCATTCATCAACGTGGACCGCCTGCCACTCCCACGGCCAAAGACCCAACTCGACCAGAAACCGCCGGACGAGCATCGCACGGTCGCGTTTTGTCGGCTCGGCGAGATGGCGCGCCGCCTGCTGCCGGCGCCACCCCAGCAAGCTGGCCTCAAACACCGTCTCCTCCATCCGAAGCGGACGAGCACCGCCGAACAACTCCTCGAGCGCCGCGTCGACATCGCCGGACACCAGCGCTCCGCGACCGTCAGACCTTGGCAACTGCTCGCAATTTGGGCTCTTGCGTCTGATGCATTACCCCGTCTATCAGCCGGTACCCCACGCCCCAGACGTTCACGACGTACCGATCGCCGTGCAGGGCGATCTTCTGGCGCAGCCGGCAGGCGTGCGAGTCCAAGGTGCGCGTCGAGCCCATCGCGCGGTAGCCCCAGATCGAGCGCAGCAGCTCCTCCTTCGTGAACACCCGGCTGGGCTCGGAGACGAGCGTGCGCAGGAGGGCGAACTCCTTCTGCGAGAGCTCGACGCGCTCGCCGCGCACCCGGACGTCGCGCGACGCCGGGTCGACCACAAGCTCGCCGGCGCGCAGGCAGCCGCGCACGGTGCGCGCGCCCGAGCGGCGCAGCAGCGCGGCGACGCGGCTGCGCAGCTCGGGGTAGGAGAACGGCTTGCAGACGTAGTCGTCGGCACCACGGTCGAAGCCGCGCACGCGGTCGAGCTCCGACGAGCGGCCGCTGAGCACCATCAGCGGCGTGTCGGGGTTCACGCGGCTGGCGACGCCGTCGGCGCGGCGCACGCGTCGCAGTAGCTCGTAGCCGCTCGCATCGGGCAGGCCGAGGTCGACGACGGCGAGGTCGGGGAACTTGCGCTCCAGCAGCCGCAGGCCGTCGGAGACGCAGTCGGCGACGAGCAGCTCGTAGCCGTCGGCGGACAGGTTGTCGGCGAGGAACGTGCGCGTTGCGTCGTCGTCCTCGACGAGCAGGATCGTGGCGATGTCGTAGTCGGTCATGGCCCCTATAGGGCGTGCGCGCCGCGAATTCGCCCCCCAAGCCGTTCGGTCGTGAAACATCCCGTGCAGCGCGGTCCGCGAGAAGGAGTCGCACCTAGGATGCCGACGGCGGCCATGGACGAGACTCAGCGACGCGGAAACTACGACTCGGGGGAGGACTTCGTTCTCGAGTACGGGGAGCTGCGCTTCACCTTCAACGAGCGCGATTTCAGCGAGCGTTGCGAGCAGGCCGCGCTGAAGCTCGGCTTCGTCCACGGACGCCTGTCGGAGACCGAGCTCGACGACCTCGTGAACCTGGCCGTCAACGGCGAGATCCAGGATCCGGCCTCGTCGCTGGGCGAGCACGTCAACGACTGCTGGCCCGAGCTCTGCGGCCCGTCGGACCGCTCGCTCGTGCACTGGCTGCGCCGGCTCGTCTTCCGCTCCGCCTGGCTGGACCAGCGCGTCAAGGAGGGCGAGCTCGACATCGCCTTCGACGTCGACACGCACACCTTCGGCTACGTCCAGCCCGACCGCGACGGCGAGGCGATCGAGCTGTCGCCCGAGCCGTCGTGGAACCGCGTGGCGTACGTGCCGCGCTAGCAGCGCAGCGCGGCGCGGGCGCGGCGCAGGGCTGCGGGCGGGGCGCAGCGCGGCGCGGGCGGGGCGCAGCGCGGCGCGGGCGGGGCGCACCGCGGCGCAGGCGGCGAGGCGCTGCCGCGGGGGCTAGCCCGCGATCGCCGCCGCGCGCGCCTCGGCGATCGCCTTGGCGCCCTTCTCGCCCACGAGCAGCTCCGGGCGGACCGTGCCGCTGGCGGCGAGGTCGAGCGCCGGGATGCGCCCGCTGCCGGCAAGCTCGGCGTCCAGCGCGATGACCGTCGTCTCGCCGCCAAGCGGCTCGCGCGCCGTCGCGAGGACCGTCAGCGAGCCGCCGTCGACGATGTTGCGGGCCGCCGCCAGCGCGCGCCGCGCGAGCGGTGCCGAGACGTACTCGAGCGTGTCGATCAGCACGATCGCGTGACCGCCGCGGGCGGCGATCCGCCGGCCCGTCTCGATCGCGCGCTCGATCGCCTGACCGTGCGCGTCGGACGCCGCGCTGAGCGTCAGCTCGCAGATCGGCTGCAGCGGACCCGAGCGCCAGTCCTGGACCTCCTCGGGGCGCACGCCGGCGAGCACGACGGAGACCTCGAGGTCCTCCTGGCCCGACAGCGCGCCGGCGAGGCGGCGCAGCGCCTCGGTCTTGCCCGCACGCGGGCCGCCGACGATCGAGACGCGCGAGCCACGGCCGAACGGCGTCAGCCACTCGATCGCCTTGAGCGTCGGGTCGTCGGAGTCCAGCGCGACGCGCTCGGTCGCATAGGAGCACGGCAGGTCGTCGTACTTCGTGCCCTCGGATACCTCGTCGGCCGAGCGGCCGTTGATCGTGTCGACGCGGATCAGCGACGGGTAGCGCTCCGAGCGGCGCGGCGCGCGCACCGGCCCGGCGACCTCGTCGCCGGCGACGAGCTCGCATCGGCGCACCTGCGCCGCCGAGATGTAGACGTCGTCGTCGGAGGGCTCGGGCGGCGAGACGCGCAGGAAGCCCGAGCCGTTGGGCAGCAGCTCGACGGACCCGCTGACCTCGCGCTCCTCGCCGGGCGGCGGCGGCGCCGAGCGGTCGCGATCGCGATCGCGGTCGTGCTCGGTGCCGCGCTCGCGGTCACCGCCGCGGTCGCGAACGCCGCCACGGTCGCGAACGCCGCCACGGTCCCGGTCCCCGCCACGGTCCCGGTCCCCGCCGCGGTCACGGTCGCTGCCATGGTCCCGGTCCCCGCCGCGGTCGCGAACGCCGCCACGGTCGCGGTCCCCGCCACGGTCGCGGTCGCGGTCCCCGCCATGGTCCCGATCCCCGCCGCGGTCGCGATCGCGCACGGCGCCGTTCTCGCGCGCGACGCGCGGCGGGCGGCTCGAGCGCGCGCTCGGGGCGGCGACCGGATCGGCCGCCGCCGCCGAATCGTCGCCGTCGTCGACGTCGCCCGGGTCGCGATCGCGGGTGCGCGAGCGTCCGCGGCCGCCACGGCGCGAGCGGCGCGCGGGCTTGCCGTCGGCGTCGGCCTCCGCGTCGGCCTCGACGTCGGGCTCGCCGTCGGCGACGGCGATGACGACGTCGTCGTCGTCGGGCGCCGCGTCGGCGTCGCCGCCCTGGCGGTCGATGATCGCGAGCACGAGGTCGGCCTTGCGCAGGCGGCGGTAGCCGTCGAGGCCGAGCTCCGAGGAGATCTCGTGCAGGTCGGCGAGCGAGCTTGACTCCAAAGCGGAGCGAGAGATGACGGACATGTGGTCCTCCTGTGAATCGTCGGTGGGCGCCCGGCCGCGTTGGACAGCGGCCGGCGACTCGTAGTCCCGAACGTTAGCGGGTCACGTTTCGCGCGCGTGGCGCAGCGCGTCGTCGAGCACGAGCCCGGGATCGACCTCCAGCTCGCCCCGCAGCGCCGCGCGGACGCGCAGGAACTCCGCCGTCCGCACGACGTCGTGGACGCGCAGGACGTGCGCGCCGGCGTCGACGCCGAAGCCGATCGCGGCCAGCGTGCCCGCCAACCGGTCGCCTGGGCCGCGCCCGGTCAGCGCGCCGACGAAGTCCTTGCGCGACGCCGCCAGCAGCAACGGTCGCCCGAGCGCGTGCAGTTCCTCGAAGCGCCGCAGCACCGCGATCGTCTGAGCCGGCGTCTTGGCGAAGTCCGGGCCAGGATCGAGCACGATCTGCTCGTCTGAGACCCCCTGCGCGCGCGCGACGGCCATGCGCTCGGACAGGAACTCGAGCACGTCCGCGACGACGTCGTCGTAGAGCGCGGGGTCCTGCAGGCGCTGCTTCGGCGCCGCCCGCGTGTGCATCAGCACGAGCGCGGCGCCGGTGTGCGCGCAGACGCCGGCGAGCTCGGGGTCGCGCAGCCCGCTGACGTCGTTGACGATCGCGGCGCCGGCGGCGATCGCCGCCTCGGCGACGGCGGGCTTGTACGTGTCGACCGACACGAGCGCGCCGAGCTCCTCGACGAGCCGCGCCACGAGCGGCACGACGCGCTCGATCTCCCGCGCGGCATCGACCGGCGGGCGGCGCGTGATCGCCGACTCGCCGCCGACGTCGAGCACGTCCGCGCCGCCGGCGAGCAGCTCGCGCGCGAGCCGCACGCGGGCGTCGAGGTCCGAGTGGGCGCCGGCATCGGAGAACGAGTCCGGCGACGCGTTGACGATCCCCATCAGCAGCGGTCGCGCGCCGAGGCGCACCGTCCGCCCCGCCGCGGCGAGCGCGAACGGCCGGCTCGTCGCTGCGCGCACAATCGCCTACCCGATGCGCAGCGTGCGCTCGTCGACGGCCTGGTTGCCGGCGCGGTCGCGCGCGACGATCCGCAGCGTGTAGGTCCCCTTGTGGCGGTAGCGGTGCACGGCGCGCACGCCGAACTGCCCGCTGGTCACCGGCGTGCGATCGCCCCACGAGACGACGACGCGTGCCATGCCCGCCGCGAACGGCCCCTTCCTCGTGTCGTCGCGGGCGCGCACGCCGAGCGTCACGACGCGCTTGGCACGCTTGTAGCCGACCGACATCAGCGGCCTGGCGGCGTCCACGCGCAGCGTGCGCGTCCGCGAACGCGACAGCTGTCCGCGGATGTCGATCGCGCGCACCTGCCAGCTGTGCGTGCCCGCCGCCAGCGGCGCCGTCAGCGCCAGCGTCGTCGTCGTCGACTGGCCGACGACCACGCCGTCGACGAGCACCTCGTAGCGCAGCGCGCCCCACAGCTCGAACGGCGTCTGCCACGCCAGCGTCGTCAGCGGGGCGCGGCAGCAGCGCGTGCTGGTGTAGCCGACGAACCGTCCCGGCAGGCGCTGGAAGACGCCCGCGACGATCCTGCGCTCGGCGCCCGCGCCCTGCACCCAGCCGACGATCGCGTTGCCGCCGCGGTCGCCGGCGACGTCGAAGCCGCCGGCCGGATCGACGGGCCCGAGCTCGGGCCGCGACAGCGTGCCGTCGGTGGGGCGCTTGTCGGCGTCGTAGGAGCGGGTCGCGACGTACGCCGGCTCGCCCGACGACAGGATCGCGCCGACGATCGCCAGGTTGTTCTCGGCGATCGCCGGCACGGGCGTGGGGCCGGCGACGCTCGGCGCGAGGATCCGCTCGCCGGGGCCGAACAGGTCGTGCTGGTCGATGCGCGCGGTCATCGGCTGGCCGGTGGTCGCGCCGGCCATCGTCGCGAGGCCCTGGCCGCGGCCGTTGAGGTCGATGCGCGGATCGCGCACCGGCTCGTCGCCCGTGTCGACCGCGACCGGCGCGTCGAACAGCGTGCCGCGCTGGCGGCGCGCGAGGATCCGCGACCCGCCGTCGGCGAACGTCTGGCGAAAGACGACCCAGGCGTAGCTCGAGTCGTCCTCGGCATCGACGTCGGGCAGGTCGGAGGCGGTCGAGACGCGGCCGAGGACGTCGGGCGGCGTGAGATCCTGCGGCGCGTTGGAGACGCCGCTGTTGAACATCTTGCGCGCGAAGACGTGGCCGGCCTCGCCCCACGTCACGATGCCGACGCCGTCGGCGGAGATCGCGACCTTCGAGCGCCCGGTGCCGATGCCCGCGGCGCGCGCGGGGTCGACGTCGGCCGGCAGCTCCAACCCCGTCCAGGCGTTCGTCCGGCGGTCCAGGCGCGCGAGGCGCACGTCGGAGGCGGAGGACGTGTACGACGCGAACGCCGTGCCGTTGATCGACAGGTCGACCGACGGGCGCGCGCCCGGACCGAGCGCGACTGGCTCCGCGAAGGCCTGCCGGGCGGGGCGCACGACGGCGTAGACCGTGCCCGCGTTGACGAACACGATCGCCAGTCGCCCGTCGTCGGCCGCGCCGAGCATCGGCTGCGAGCTCGCCTCCGGCAGGCCCGCGTCGACGCGCTCGAACGGCTGGAACGTGCCGTTCTCGAAGCGCGCGGCGACGACGTGGGCGACGCCGTCGATCGCCCGCACCCAGACCATCGCGCCGGTGCCGTCGCGAGCGACGTCGAGGTCGCCGAGCGCGACCTCGGGACCGCCGTCGAGCGGGTCGCCGGCGAACAGGGCCGCGCCCGCGGGCGTCGTCGGCGCGCCGGCGAGCAGCGCGGTGACCGTCAGGGCGAGTATCGACAGGCGGCGCATCGGCGGTGGCGCAGGCTCCTTGGGCGAGAGGTCGTCGCTTCAACCCACGACGGCGCGCAAGGTTACGGGCTGCCGACGACGCCCTCGGCCCGCGCCTCCGCGTCCCATGCCCGCAGCCCGGCGGCGATCCCCGCCTCGTCCCAACCCAGCTCGGGCGCGAGCGCGGCCGCGACGCGCTGCGCGGCCTCGCCCGCGGCGGCGATCTCGCGGCCGGCGAGCAGCCCGAGGCGCGTGCGGCGCAGCAGCACGTCGCCGAGCGAGCGCGCCTGCTCGCGACGCGCCGCGAAGACGACCTCGGCGAGCAGGTCGGGCAGGCCGGAGACGATCGCGCGCGCGAGCTCGGGGCGCTCGCGCGCGACCGCGAGCACGTCGTGCGCCGCGTGGCCGTAGCGGCCGGCGAGCGCCACGTAGGCGGCTGTCGGCACGCCGGCGACGCGCGGCAGGTCGGCCACGGCAACCGACGCGCCGAGCGGGATCTCGTGCGTGCGGCACGGCGCGTCGCGCGACTCGCGTTCGACGAGCCGGTCGACGGTCATCTTCGCCATCCGCCGCCACGTCGTGAGCTTGCCGCCGGTGATCGTGACCATGCCGCTCGACGTCTCGTAGAGCTCGGCCTTGCGCGAGATGTCGACGGACTTCTTCGGGTCGCCGGTCGAGATCAGCGGGCGCACGCCGGCGTACGCGCCGGTCAGGTCGGCGGGCCGCAGCGCGGTGCCGAAGTACTCGTTCGCGGCGTCGAGCAGGTACGCGACGTCCTGCGCGGCCGGCGGCACGTGATGGGTCTCGAGCGCGCCCTCGAAGTCGTTGTCGGTCGTCCCGAGCAGCGTGCGGCCGAGCCACGGTAGGGCGAAGATCGAGCGCCCGCCACCGGCCGGCACGATCGCGCCGCCGGCGCCGAGCGGCAGGTCCTGGCGGCGCAGCGTGATGTGCGTGCCGCGGCTCGGGCGGATGCGCGGGACCTCGGCCTCGTCGTGCAGCTCCTGCGGGCGCAGGCGGTCGGCCCATACGCCGGTCGCGTTGACGACGTTCGCGGCGCGCACGACGAAGCTCTCGCCGTCGCAGCGCACGCGCACGCCGGCGGCGCGGCCGGCGCCGTCGCGCACGAGCTCGGTGACGTCGACACCGTTGGCGCAGACCGCGCCGAAGCGCTCGGCCTCGCCGAGCACGGTCAGCACGAGCCGCACGTCGTCGGTCTGGCAGTCGTAGAACAGGTAGCCGGAGGTCGGCTCGCGGGCGGCGAGCGCCGGCACGAGCTCGAGCACCTCCGCGCCGGAGATCACGCGGTGGCGCTCGGGGCTCCACTCGGAGAAGTCGCCGACGACGGGCGGCACGGCCGCGCCGCCGCGCCCGCGCAGGCGCGGCCGCGCCGGACGGCGCAGGCGCTCGACGGACATCACGTCGTAGAGGTTCAGCCCGACGCCGGTGCGCCGGCCGGGGTGCTCGCCGTGGAAGGCCGCGACGACGAGCGGCAGCGGATGGACGAGGTGCGGCGCGAGCGCGACCATCAGCTGGCGCTCCAGCAGCGCCTCGCGCACGAGCCCGAGGTCGAAGTTCTGCAGGTAGCGCAGCCCGCCGTGGACGAGCTTCGAGGAGCGGCTCGACGTGCCGGCGGCGTAGTCGGCGCGCTCGACGAGCGCGACGCTGTAGCCGCGCGTGGCCGCGTCGAGCGCCACGCCGGCGCCCGTGATACCGCCGCCGATCACGACGACGTCGAAGGTCTCGGCGCGCAGCGCCTCGAGCGCGTCGGAGCGGGCGATCATCGCCGCCAGTCTGTCAGCAGGCCAGGTCGGCGGGCGCAGGCTTGCGCTCAAGCCCCGGCGCGCGGATGCCGATCGGGAAAGCAACACCAAGTCGCGGCAACCGCCCCGACTCACCCCACCACCAGCGGCGATCCGGGTCCACCAGCGCCCCAGCCGAACAGGCACAGCGCGAACCAGCGGACCCGGAGCGTTCGCCGACCGGGCGCCAGGCTCCTACAGCTGGCCGAGCTCCGACGTGATCTCCGCGACGCTCGCCTTCGCGTCGCCGAACAGCATCTGCGTCTTCTCGTTGTAGAACAGCGGGTTCTCGATGCCGGCGAAGCCCGACGCCATCGAGCGCTTCAGCACGATCACCTGCTTGGCCTCGTCGACGTTGAGGATCGGCATGCCGTAGATCGGCGAGTCGGCCTTCAGGCGCGCGTCGGGGTTCGTGACGTCGTTGGCGCCTATGACGATCGCGACGTCGGTGC
>JAWVGK010000285.1:0-3274 GCA_033855155.1 Solirubrobacteraceae bacterium
AGCCGGCGACGTTGTCGAGGAAGTAGCGATCGTGGGTGACCGCGACGATCGTGCCCTTGTACTCGGCGAGGTGGCGCTCGAGCCAGTCGACGGACTCGGCGTCGAGGTGGTTCGTCGGCTCGTCGAGGAGCAGCAGGTCGGGCGCGGCGAGCAGCAGCCGGCACAGCGCGACGCGGCGGCGCTCGCCGCCGGAGAGGTTGGTCACGTCCGCGTCGGCGGGCGGCAGGCGCAGCGCGTCCATCGCGTACTCGAGCTGCGTGTCGAGGTTCCAGGCGTCGGCGGCGTCGATCTGGTCCTGCAGCCGGGCGAACTCGTCGGCGGTCTCCTCGGAGTAGTTCGCGGCGAGCTCGTTGAAGCGCTCGAGCAGCGCCTTCGTCTCGCGCACGCCGTCCTCGACGTTGCCCTTGACGTCCTTGCTCTCGTCGAGCCGCGGCTCCTGGTCGAGCATCCCGACGGTCGCGTTCGGCGCGAGCATCGCGTCGCCGCGAAAGTCGGTCTCCTGCCCGGCCATGATCCGCAGCACGGTCGACTTGCCGGCGCCGTTGTAGCCGAGCACGCCGATCTTCGCGCCCGGCAGGAAGGCGAGCGTGATGTCCTTGAGGACCTGCTTGTCGGGCGGGTAGGCCTTCGACAGCTTGTGCATCGTGTAGACATACTGGGCGGACATCGACGGCTCAGGGTAGCCGCCGGCGATGAGTTCGAACCCGCTCGCGGGTCCTATGGGGCATGACTAGCCTTTGCGGGGTGTCCGACCTCGCCATCCGCCTGCGCGCGGTCGTCAAGCACTACGGCGCGATCAAGGCCGTCGACGGCCTGGACCTCGACGTCCCCGACGGCACGTGCGTCGGCCTGCTCGGGCCCAACGGCGCCGGCAAGTCGACGACGATGAAGATGCTCACCGCGCAGGTCATCGCCGACGCGGGCGAGATCGAGGTGCTCGGCCACCGCCTGCCGCAGGACTCCAAGGCCGCGCGCGCGGAGATGGGCGTCGTGCCGCAGCTCGACAACCTCGACACGACGCTGACCGTCGAGCAGAACCTGCTCGTCTTCAGCTACCTCTACCGCCTCGGTCGCGCCGAGCGCAGGCCGGCGATCGAGCACGCGCTGCGGGTCGCGAACCTCGTCGATCGACGCGACGCGAAGGTCGAGGCCCTCTCCGGCGGGATGCGCCGGCGGCTGCTGATCGCGCGCGCGCTCGTGCATCGCCCGCGGCTGCTGCTGCTCGACGAGCCGACCGTCGGCCTCGATCCGCAGGTGCGCCAGGAGCTGTGGGCGCTGATCGACGCGCTGCGCAGCGGCGGCACGTCGATCCTCATGTCGACGCACTACATCGAGGAGGCCGAGCGGCTCGCCGACACCGTCACGATCATGTCGCACGGCCGCGCCGTCGCGACCGGCCGGCCGGGCGAGCTCGTGCTCGAGCACGTCGGGCGCGAGGTGCTCGAGGTCTACGGGCCGCCGACGCGCCTGGCGGAGGTCGAGGCGAGCGCCGCCGCCGGCGGCCTGCGCACGCGCCGCACGGGCACGAGCGTCGCGCTGCTCGGGATCGAGGGGCGCAACGGCGACCTGCCCGACGGCGAGCGCCGCGGCACGACGCTCGAGGACGTCTTCGTGCTGTTGACCGGGGAGGAGGTCCGATGATCGTCCCGATCCGGCGTCGCGGGCGCGTGCGCCGCTTGGAGCCGTCGGCGCTGCAGGGCGTCCTGATACGCGAGATCGTGAACTTCAGCTCCTACTGGCGCGGGACGTCGTTCTCGTCGGTCATGGAGCCGACGATCTACCTGCTGGCGTTCGGGTTCGGCTTCGGCTCGCTCGTGTCGCGCGTCGGCGGCTATGACTACGTCGACTTCGTCGGAACCGGCACGGTCGCGACAGCGGTGCTGTTCTCGGCGGCGTTCCCCGCGATGTTCGGGACGTTCGTCAAGGCGACCTTCCAGCACACCTACGACGCGATCCTCGCCGCGCCGGTCGACACCGAGGAGCTCGTCACCGCCGAAGCGCTGTGGATCGCCACGCGCGCCGGGACGTTCGGCTGCGTGCCGATGCTCGTCGCGATCGCGTTCGGGCTCGATCCGCGCGTCGAGATGCTGCTCGTGCCGTTCGTGGCGTTCCTCGCCGGCTTCGGCTGGGCGTGCTTCGGGATCATGATCGCCGGCTTCATGAAGGGCATCGAGAACTTCAGCTACGTCACGAGCGGCGTGCTGACGCCGCTGATGCTGACCGCCGGCACGTTCTTCCCGCTGACCGGCCTGCCGCAGTCGGTGCAGGTGCTCGGCTACTTCAACCCACTGCATCACTGCGTCGAGCTCGTGCGCCACGCCGCCTTCGGCTGGCAGCTGTCCGCGGACCTCGCGCACGTCGGGGCGCTCGTGCTGTTCGGGATGCTGACCTGGCGCCTCGCCGTCATCGCGATCACCCGCAAGCTCATCACGTGACGTCTTCTGACAGCGAACCTGCGAAGTCGGGCACGCCGTACCGCTAGCGTGAGGGCCATGTTCGCACGACGTTGGGTGTTGGGGCTCGTCGCGCTGTTCGTCCTCGCCATCGGGATCGGGACCGCGGGGGCGGTCGCGTACGACAGCGGCCGCAGCGACACGATCGCCGACGGCATCCGGATCGGCGCCGTCGACGTCGGCGGGCTCGACACGCAGTCGGCTGCCGAGCGCGTGCACCGCCTAGCGGTCGCGCCCCGGCGGCGCAGCCTCACCGTCCACGCCGGCGAGCGCAGCTTCGTCCTGCCCGCGACGACGCTGCGCGTGACGGCCGACGTGCAGGGCGCGGTCGCGCGCGCGCTCGCCGACAGCCGCCGCGGCTGGCTCGGGTCGCGCGTCGCGCGCGACCTCACCGGCGGCACGGTCGACGAGCAGATCGCGCTCGTCACGCACTACGCGCCCGGCGTCATCGCCCCGCTCGCCGAGCACGTCGCGAGGATGACCGACCGCAAGCCGATCGACGCGACCGTCGTGCCGAGCGGCGGCCACCTGACCAAGAAGCGCTCCAAGCCCGGCCGCGCCGTCGACACGCGCGCGCTGCGCGGGATGCTCGCCCGCGCTGCCGCGAACCCGTCGCGGCCGGCCGACATCACCGCGCCGACGCACCAGGTCCACGCGAAGGTCCAGACCTCCGACCTCGCCGACAAGTACGCCGCCTACATCGTCATCGACCGCAAGGCGCACGAGCTGCGCTTCTTCCGCCACCTGGAGCTCTCCAAGACCTACCCGATCGCCGTCGGCAGGGCCGGACTCGAGACGCCGGCCGGGCTGTACGACATCCA
>JAWVGK010000286.1:0-5461 GCA_033855155.1 Solirubrobacteraceae bacterium
CGATCCGTGAGCGACGACACAGCCCGCCCCGTCCGACGCGCGGCATACGCTCGCGGGCGTGTCCGTCTGGGATGCACTGACGACGCGCCAGATCGCGCGGATCTTCTTCACGACGGCGGCCTTCGCCGGCCTGCTGTACCTGCTCGTCCAGGTGCGCAGCACGCTGCTGCTGCTGGCGATCGCGACGTTCCTCGCCGTCGCGCTCGGCCCCGCGGTCGACCGCTTCGCGCGCAAGGTCCCGCGCGCCGGGGCGATCCTGCTCGTCTACGTGATGATCTTCTGCGCCTTCACGGGCGTCCTGGCGCTGATCGTGCCGCCGGTGGTCAACGGCGCCAGCGACCTCTCGACCGACATCCCGAGCTACATCGAGGATCTGCGCCGCAACGACCGGATCAAGAAGTTCGACGACCAGTACGACATCACGCCGCGCCTGAAGAAGGAGGCGACGAAGCTGCCCGACAAGCTGGGCGACGCGGCCGGCGCGTTGCAGTCGATCGCCGCCGGCACCTTCAACGCGGCCTTCCAGCTGCTGACGATCCTCACGATGACGTTCTTCCTGCTGCTCGACGGCCGGCGCATGGCGGGCTTCTTGCTGCGGCGCCTGGGCGGCGAGCACGAGGCGCGCCTGCGTGGCGTCACGAGCCGCATCTACAAGTCGACGTCGGGTTACGTCGCCGGCGCGCTGACGATCACCTCGATCAACGGCATCCTGACGTTCGTCATCCTGACGATCCTCGACGTGCCGTTCGCCGTCCCGCTCGCGGTGCTGATGTCCTTCTTCGGGCTGATACCGCTCGTCGGCGCGACGATCGGCGGCGTGATCATCCTGCTCGTCACGCTGTTCACCGACTTCCCGCAGGCCACGATCATCTACGGGATCTTCCTGATCCTCTATCAGCAGGTGGAGAACAACGTCCTGCAGCCGTTCATCTTCAAGCGCACGGTGAACGTCCACCCGCTGGCGGTGATCGTCGCGATCCTCGCCGGGTCGGCGGTCCTCGGCATCGTCGGCGCGCTCGTCGCGATCCCCGTGGCGGCCGCGATCCAGATCATGCTGCGCGAGTTCTACGGCGAGGAGCCCGACGCTGGCGCGGGCCTCGACGCGCCCGACCCGCCGCCGCCCGACCGGCCGAAGCTCCCGCGTCGCAAGTCCAAGCCCGACAAGCCGAAGTCCGACAAGCCGAAGCCCGCCACGCCGAAGCCCGCCACGCCGAAGCCCGACAAGGCCAAGCCCGACAAGGCCAGGTCCAGCAGGCCCGAGGCCGAGCCGGCCTGAGCCGCCGGCGAGGGCGCGGCGTCAGCGCAACGCCGACGGCGCCGGCGCCGGCGCGCCGTCAGCGCAGCGCCGACGTCGGGATGCCGGCGACGCCGATCGTCCCCGGCCCGAGGTGGACGCCGAGCACCGGACCGACCTCGCTGACGAACAGCGGCTCCGTGCCGAACAGCTCGCGGCCGACGTCCGCGAGGCGCTGTGCCTGGTCGGGCGCTTGGATGTGCTGGACGAGCCAGGTGTCGAGGCCGTCGGAGCGCAGCGTGCGCAGGTACCCGACCATGCGGTCGAACGCACGGCCGGCCGTGCGCACGCGCTCGACGGGCTTGATCTCGCCGTCGACGGTCAGGATCTGCTTGACCTTCAGCGCGCCGCCGACCCGGGCCCGCGCGCCGCCGACGCGACCGCCGCGGCGCAGGTACTCGAGCGTGTCGACGCAGAACCAGATCCGCGAGTGCTCGGCCGCGTCCTGCGCGCGTGCCGCGACGGCGGCCAGGTCGAGGCCGATGCGCGCGCGGTTGGCGGCCGCGATCGCGGCGAGGCCGAGGCGGGCGGCGCCGCTGCGCGAGTCGATCACCGCCACGCGGTGGCGCAGGCCGCGCTCGGCGAGCCGCGCGCGCGCCTGCAGCGCCGCGTCGTGCGTGCCCGAGACGGCGCTCGACAGGTGGATCGAGACGATGTCGTGGCCGGCGCGCAGCAGCGGCTCGTATGCCGCGAGGAAGTCGGCGACCGACGGCTGCGACGTCGTCGGCATGTCGGTCGCCGTACGCAGGCCCTCGTAGAAGGCGTCGAGATCGACGATCTCGTTCTCGCGCTCGAGCGTCTCGCCGCGCTGGACGTACAGCGACACGACGCGCACGCCGTGGCGCGCGAGGACCTCCGGCGGCAGGTAGTGCGTGCTGTCGGTGACCACGGCGACCGGCATGGGTCGCGCAACCTAGTCGATCGTCCGCGACGGCAGCCGTCAAGCTCGTGCCGCGCCACGTCGATAGACCAATCATGAAGCGCCACCTGCACCTGCACGCCGGGCCCGACGTCGGCCGCCTGCGCGCGGACGTCGCGCGGGCGTGCCGCGAGCTCGCCGCGTCGGGCCTGGTGATCGGCACCGCCGGCAACGTCAGCGCGCGCGCCGGCGACCTCGTCGCGGTCACCCCGACGGGGGTGCGGCTCGCGAGCGCGACCGCCGAGCAGATCGCCGTCGTCGACCTCGACGGCACGCTCGTCGGCGGCATGCTCGCGCCGACGTCCGAGCTGCCGTTTCACCTCGCCATCTACCGCCGCTTCGACGCCGGCGCGATCGTCCACACGCACCCGCCGATGAGCACCGCCGTCGCCTGCGTCGCCAACGAGCTGCCGTGCATCCACTACGCGCTGCCCGCGCTCGGCCGCAGCGTCCGCGTCGCGCGCTACGCGACCTTTGGCACCGACGACCTCGCCGCGAGCATCGTCGAGGCGCTCGAAGGCGGCCGCCGCGCCGCGCTGATCGCCAGCCACGGCGCCGTCACGTACGGCGACGACCTGCGGGCGGCGGTCGAGGCGACGGAGCTGTTGGAGTGGGCCTGCGGCGTCTACGTGCGCGCCCGCGCGTGCGGCACGCCGCGCGTGCTGGGCGAGGACGAGCAGCGCGCGCTGGCGGAGGCGTTCGCGGCATATGACGCCGCACGTCCGCGGCTGGCTTGAGGCCAAGCGCGGCCTCGAGGTCGAGCGCCTACGGTCGCGCTACGGGTTGGCGTTGGCGCGCACGGTGAAGCGCAGCGTCTGCACGCCGAGCTTCGCGTGCCGTTCGGCGACGGCGAAGAGCGCGCGGCGGCCGCTCTCGCTGTGGCGCAGCGAGGCCCAGATCCGCGCGGCGTTGACGCGCCCGCGCTTGTTCATGGTCGTCCGCCGCCACCCGCGGGCACCGGCGGCCAGCGACTCTGCGTCCCTGCGTGCGAGGCAGCGCAGCGCGTTCTGCAGGCCGGGCACGCCGACCTCGGCGATGAAGCGGCGCACGCGTGGGCAGCCCGTGCGGGCGGCGCGGCGCTCGTCGGCACGGGCCACCACGGCGCGCTCGGTCAACGATGCGATCGCCGAGGCGTATGTGGCGCGTCCGGCCGCCGACAGCGTCCCATGGACGAAATGCGTCGAGGCGTCCGCCGGGTCGCCGGCTTCGAGCTCGACGTTCTGGGTCGTCGGTGACGCGGCCTTGAAGCGCTCGCCGTGCATCGCCGAGACGATGGTGTCGTCGCCTTCGTGCATGAGCAGCACGTCGGCGTGGATCGACGGCGCGAGCGCCACCGGATCCCAGGGCGCGGTGTCGGCGGCCGTCGTTCCGAAGAACCGGGCGACCCGGTCGGCCACCATGCCGACGCGGCGCTCGGGGCTCGTGACGCCCTCGGCCTCGTAGAGCATCAGGTCGGTTGGCGCGCCGAGGCCGATGACGCAGTCGATCGCGCCCAGCCGCGAGGCGGCGACGAGCGCGAGGTGCGCGCCGGCGGACTCGCCGTAGAGGCACACGGGGCCGTCGCTGCTGTGGCGCTCCTCCTCGGCGCTGACGGCATCGAGGACGTCCTGCAGGCCGGCGGTGCCCTCCTCGTAGTCGATCGAGACGACACGCCAGCCGCGGGCCTGCAGCAGATCCGCGGGAGCCCGCATCAGCAGGTTCTGCCCAAACACGCTGTGGCCGGCCCACCCGCCGCCGTGGATCATGATCATCGTCCCGCGCGTGCGGCCGGGAGGATCGGCGCTGAGCGGAGCGCCCACAGGTGCGATCCGTGGCGCTGGAGCGGCGGCCGGTAGGAGGCCCGGCAGAACGAGCGGCAGGGCGGCGCCGGCCGGCACCGCCCACGAGCCCAGGAGACCGAAGACCGCGGCGAGGCACAGCAGTCGTCCCGGCGACGATGCTGCTCTGAGGAGGTGGGGGCTCATACGGAAGACCGTCGGCGCCGCGGGCGCCTGCGAAGACCGGGCGACACCGCGTGTCGCGTGTGGGGAACTACGTGGTGTCGCCGCGCCATCTGCCTGCTCGCGTGCAGGGCGCTCACGCTCGGCGCCACGGCTGTCGATGCGTGCCGCCGATGGCGTCCCTCCTCGATCGTCACGGCCGCGGCCGCTGCTGGTCGCGCGCGTCATGGCGCGGCTTCCTGCTGGCTGCGTCCGCCACGCTGCTGCTTGCCGGCGCCGCCCGGGCCGATCCCCCGCCTGCCGCGGCGAACCCCTGCCAGAAGCCGCGCGTGACGAACTTCCTCGCTGCCGACGCCACCCGTCCCGGCGTCATCAGCCTGTACTTCTTTCACGCCGAGGGGGCGCGCGTGACGTACTTCGAGTGCGCCAGTGGTCGCGCACGTCGCCTGGGCTCGATCCGGACCGCCGCGGGCACGCCGTCGATCTTGCTCGACGCGACGACCTGGTCGTGCGATCGGCTGACGCGGCGCTTCGCGGCCACCGCGACGCTCGCCGACGGGTCGCTCGGCACCGGGACCTACAGCGTTCGCACGATGTCCTGCCTGCACCGCTTCGAGCTCAGCGCGCCGCGCCGCGCAGCGCCGGCAGCGAGCTTCAGGATTCGCGTGGTCGACCGCTGGGGGATCGGCGGCATCCGCGCCCGGCTCTGCGCCACCCCACCCGGCGCGCGACGGACCTGCACGACGCAGCGCTTCCCGCGGGGCGTCGCGGTCGCGACGCGAACGATGCGCGCGACGGCGGGCGGAACCTGGCACATCGAGCTGCGGGTCCGCGGCCATCGCGCGCGCACCGCGGTCGTGGTCGGCCAGGGTGCCGTTGCCGCGGCGCTGTCGGCGCCGACGCTGCTGGCCACCGGCGACTCGATGATGCAGGGCGTGGACGGCTTCCTCGCCGACGACCTCGGCGATGCGATGCGGGTGCGCAGCGACGTGCGCCCGGGGACCGGGATCAGCAAGGGCGATTGGTGGCTGCGGCGGTCGGCGTCGCAGGCCGCGCGCCTGCGTCCGAGCACGACCGTGATGTCGATCGGCGGCAACGAGGGCTGGCCGATGCCGATCGCCGACGGCGCGACCGCGGTCTGCTGCGGCGAGCCCTGGGTCGCCGAGTACGCCCGGCGCGTACGCACGATCATGCGGACCTACCTGCGCGACGGCCGCGGCCGCGTCATCTGGCTGACGCTGCCGGCGCCGCGCGGGGGGACGCTGACGCCGATCTTCGCAGCCGTCAACGCCGCCGTGCTGCGCGCGG
>JAWVGK010000287.1:0-5684 GCA_033855155.1 Solirubrobacteraceae bacterium
CGCGCGTGCTCGGGACGATGCAGTACGAGCAGTTCATGTTGCAGCCGGCCGAGATCTGGACCCACGCGTGGACGTCACGCGTCCGCTTGCCGGGCAGGTGCCCGGTGAAGCCCTCGAACTCGAAGAAGCCCTGCGCCGTCAGCGAGTCGCTCGTCAGGAACTCGGCGAGCTTGTGGACCTGGCCCGGGCCGAACGCGACGTCCACGAACGGGAACTGCCGGAAGACGTCGTCCTTGACCGACTGCGCCCAGCAGCCGCCGACGCCGATGACCCGCTCGGGGTCGCGTCGCTTGAGCATCTTGGCCTTGTGCAGATGCGAGATGAAGCGCTCGTCGGCCTTCTCGCGGATCGAGCAGGTGTTGAAGAGGATCAGGTCGGCCTCGTCGGGCGCGCCGGCCTCGGAGTAGCCGAGCGTCTCAAGCATGCCCTTCATTCGCTCGGAGTCGTGCTCGTTCATCTGGCAGCCGAACGTCGTGACGTGGTAGCGCTTCACGGGCTCAGAGGGTAGCGGCGGGGCGTCCGCGCCATCGTGCACGGGCACGACGCGGACGGATGCCCGGTTCGCGGGCCCGAGACTCACGGCCGGCGCGGCGGCGGCCGATGCGAGCACTGCACGACGCAGCACCCCAGCGACGCAGATCATGCACACGAGCGAGCTCATCACCGCCGAGATCGAGGGCCGCCTCGGCGACCTTCCGTCGTTCTTCGCCCCGGCGCTGGCGGCGCCCGACGTGCTCGAGCAGCTCTGGCGTCAGATGCTCGCGAGCTACCTCGACAACCCGCTGCCCGAGCCGTTCAAGGAGCGCCTGTTCGCCTACCTCTCGCGGCTGCGCGCCAGCGCCTACTGCGTGATCCGCCACAGCTGCCGGCTGCGCGAGCTCGGCACGTCGGGACGCGAGATCTTCGACATGCTCGAGCCGCAGCTCAGCCCCGATCCCGCGAGCGCCGCGCACCTGCTCGGCGTCGGCGAGCCGTTCGCGCAGTGGCCCGCGCACGGCACGCCGGAGGAGGCGCGGATCGTCGTCCTCGCCGCACACGTCTTCGTCCGCGACGACCTCGCGGACTCGTGCCTCGTCGAGCTGCGCAGGCTGCTGGCGCCCCAGGACTTCGCGCGCGTCGTTGGGCTGCTGTCGCACATCGGCGCCTGCCACGACTGGGTGCAGGCGCATCCGGAGATCACCGCCGAGGACGACGAGCGCGTCCTGCGACAGCTGCCGGCGCTGCTCGCCGAGGAGCCGCGGCTGGCCGACTTCTTCGACGGCCGCGGCCGCACGAGCACGCTCGCGCGTCGCGACCACCTCGCCGCGATCGTCGAGTCGGCCGACGACGCGATCGTCGGCGAGACGCTCGAGGGCACGATCGTCAGCTGGAACCATGGCGCCGAGCGCGTCTACGGCTTCAGCGCCGGCATGGTGCTGGGGATGTCCTCGGGGCTGCTCGTCCCGCCCGACCGCAGCGACGAGGCCGCCGCGATCCTGCAGAAGATCCGCCGCGGCGAGCACGTCGAGCACGCCGACACCGTGCGCCAGGGCATCGACGGGCGACGCGTGGACGTGTCGCTCGCCGTGTCGCCGTTGCGCAACGCGTCGGGCACGTTGATCGGCGCCTGCTCGATCGCGCGCGAGGTCGGCGAGCGCAAGCTGCGCGAGCGCTACCTGCTGACCCTTCACAACGCCACGCGCGTGCTCGCGCAGTCGCGTCCGGCCGAGGAGACGCTGCCGGTCGTGCTGCGGGTCCTCAGCGAGGGCACGGGCTGGACGGTGGCCGCGGCGTGGATGCCGACGACGCGACCGGGCATCCCGCTGCAGCTGCGCTGCACGGCGTTCTGGCACGCGCCGGCGCTCGACGGCGCGGCGTTCGAGACGACGAGCCGCCAGCTGCGACTCGGCGCCGGCGAGGGCCTGCCCGGACGCGTCTGGGAGACGCGCCAGGCGCGCTGGGTCGCCGACGTGTCAGCCGAGCCGCACTCGCGACGCCCCAGGGAGGCCGCCCAGGACGGCCTGCGCTCGTGCTACCTGCTGCCCGTCCACGGCCGCCAGGACGTCGCCGCCGTGATCGAGTTCCTCAGCACCGAGATCCGCGCGCCGGACCCGCTGCTGCTGGAGATGCTCAACCGCGCCGCCGGGCAGATCGGCGAGTACCTCGACCGGCTCGGTTCGCGCGAGTCGCTCGTGCCCAGCGCGAGCTGACGCTCACTTGGCGAACTCGACCGCGCGCGACTCGCGGATGACCGTGACCTTGATCTGTCCGGGGTACTCCAGCTCGCGCTCGATCTCGCGCGCGATCTCGCGCGACAGCAGCATCGCCTCGTCGTCGCCGATCGTCAGCGGCGCGACGATCACGCGGATCTCGCGACCGGCCTGCATCGCGTAGACCTTGTCGACGCCCTCGTGGCGCTGGGCGATGTGCTCGAGCTCGCGCAGGCGCTTGACGTAGGACTCCAGCGACTCGCCGCGCGCGCCCGGCCGCGCCCCGGAGAGCGCGTCGGCGGCCTGCACGATGACGGCCTCGACGGTCTGCGGCTCGACCTCGTTGTGATGGGCCTCCATCGCGTGCGCGACGGCTTCCGCTTCGCCGTGGCGGCGCGCCATCTCGCCGCCGACGAGCGCGTGCGGGCCCTCGACCTCGTGCGAGACGGCCTTGCCGATGTCGTGCAGCAGCGCCGCGCGCGCCGCCGTCTTGCGGCTCGCGCCGAGCTCGTCGGCCATCATCGCCGCGAGCAGCGCGCACTCGACGGAGTGCGCGAGCACGTTCTGGCCGTAGCTCGTGCGGAACTTCAGGCGCCCGAGCGTCTTGACGATCTCGGCGTCGAGGCCCTGGACGCCCGACTCGAACGCCGCGTCCTCGCCGGCCTGCTGGACGTGGGCCTCGAGCTCGGACTTCGCCTGGTAGTAGGTCTCCTCGATGCGCGCCGGGTGGATGCGCCCGTCGGCGAGCAGCTTCTCGAGCGTCAGGCGCGCGATCTCGCGCCGCACGCCGTCGAACGCCGACAGGACGACGGCGCTCGGCGTGTCGTCGATGATGAGGTCGACGCCCGTGAGGTTCTCGAGCGCGCGGATGTTGCGACCCTCGCGACCGATGATGCGGCCCTTCATGTCGTCGGAGGGCAGCTGCACAACGCAGACCGTCGTCTCGGCGGCGTGGCGCGCGGCAAGGCGCTGCATCGCGACCGACAGGATCGAGCGCACGCGCCGCTCGGCGTCGCGCTTGGTCTGCTCCTCGATCTGGCGGATCTCGCGCGCGCTCTCGTGGCGCACCTGGTCGGTGATCTCGGCCATCAGGCGCTGCTTGGCTTGGCCGGCGCTGAGCCCCGAGATCTGCTCGAGCGCCTGCGCGTGCTCGCGGCCGCGGCGGGCGAGCTGCTCGCGCTCGGCCTCGAGCGCGCGCGTCTGGTCGTCGAGCTCGCGTGCGCGGCGGTCGAGGTCCTCCGCGCGCGCATTGAGGCGTTCCTCGCGGCGCACGAGCTCCTCGCGATCGACGGGCGAGACGTCGGGCGACGGCGGTGGCCGGCGTTGGCGCGTGCCGAGCACGTACGCGCCCGCGGCGGCGAGGATCGCCACCGCGACGAGCGCTGCCGGCACGATCAACTCCATGGCCGTTCCTCTCCCCGCGCACGGACGGACGTCCGGGTCGTGCGGTTTCAGCGTCGGTTGTCAGGAGTCAGAACGGGTCCTGCGATGGCAGCGAGATGGCGGCGCTCAACGCGGTGCCGTCGACGAACGGGATCCTGTGGTCGGGGGCTTGCGGGTGACTGGTCGGGGGGCTGTTTCGTCGGAGGGTGGCGGGAGTCAAGAAGCGTTTTCGGGTGCTGCGGTTGGTGCCCTCGAGGGCTCGATCTGACGGGGGTTGATGATAGGAGGGGCGCAGCAGCGACACAACCGGCGCTGCGACCTCGCGCGCGCGGCACGACGAGGCGTGCGGGTCGTCGCTGTGCACTTCCCCGTCGTCCGCCGAGGGCCCACGCCGCCGTTTCGGAGTAGGGGTGTGTGGGGTTCTGGGGGCTCAGGAACCCAAAACCCCACACACCCCCCATCCCTCGCGCGATCGTCAGCTACGCGGCCGCGCCCGTCGCCCTACCCGTCGCCGTCACCCCCGCGCCCGAACGCGCGCACGGCGTCGTGGGCGAGCTCGAGGTCGTAGCCCTTGCGCACGAGCGCGCCGAGCGCTCGCTCGCGCTCGCGGTCGGTGGTGGGGATCGCCGAGCCGAGACGCCGGCGCAGCAGCGCCACGGCGGCGCCGAGCTCGGCGGCGGCGTCGCGCTGCGACAGCGCCTCGGCGACGAGCCGCGAGTCGACGCCGAGCTCCAGCAGCCGGCGCTCGATGCGCTCGTGTCCCCAGTCGTCGAGCGAGCGGCGATCCTCGGCGAACGTCCGCGCGTAGCGCGCGTCATCGAGGTAGCCCTGGCGCACGAGCGCTTCGACCGCGCCGTCGATCGAGGCCTCGTCGACGTCCTTGGCGGCGAGGTGCCGGCGCAGCTCGTCCTCCGTGCGGTCGCGCTTGCCGAGGTGGCGGTAGCCGAGGTCCAGCGCGCGCTGCAGCCGTGCTTCGGCGGTGACAGGGACCACGGCGGGCGCCATCGGCTGTAGGCCTACGCGGCCTCGACGACGCCGGGCACGGCGATGGGCTCGTCGCGGTCGATCGGCGCCACGAGCGGGCCGATGCCGAGCGCGGCGTAGACCTTCGCCTCGATCTCGCGCGCGATCTCCTGATGGGCGTCGAGGTAGCCCTTGGCGTTGTTGCGCCCCTGGCCGAGGCGCTCGTCGCCGTAGGAGAAGAACGAGCCCGACTTGCCGACGACGTTGTGCTCGATGCCGAGGTCCAGCAGGCAGCCCGAGGTCGAGATGCCCCTGCCGAACTCGATGTCGAACTCGGCCTGGCGAAACGGCGCCGCGACCTTGTTCTTGACGACCTTCACGCGCACGCGGTTGCCGACCGCCTCGGTCCCGTCCTTGAGCGTCTCGATGCGGCGGATGTCCAGCCGCTGCGAGGCGTAGAACTTCAGCGCGCGACCGCCCGGCTGCGTCTCGGGCGAGCCGAACATGACGCCCACCTTCTCGCGGATCTGGGTCGTGAAGAGGCACAGCGTCTGCGCGCGGGTCAGGGTGCCGGCGAGCTTGCGCATCGCCTGGCTCATCATGCGCGCCTGCAGGCCGACGGTCTGATCGCCCATCTGGCCCTCGAGCTCCGCCCGCGGCGTCAGCGCCGCGACGGAGTCCACCGCCACGAGGTCGACCGCGCCGGAGCGGACGAGCATGTCGGCGATCTCGAGCGCCTGCTCGCCGTAGTCGGGCTGCGAGACCAGCAGCTCGTCGATGTCGACGCCGATCCGCTGCGCGTAGAGCGGGTCCATCGCGTGCTCGGCGTCGATGAACGCGCACACGCCGCCCAGGCGCTGGGCCTCGGCGAGCACGTGGTAGACGAGCGTCGTCTTGCCGGAGGACTCCGGGCCGAAGACCTCGACGATGCGCCCGCGCGGGACGCCGCCGATCCCCAGCGCGATGTCCAGCGACAGCGCGCCGGTCGGGATCGCGCTGACCTTCACCCGGGCGCCCTCGTCGCCCATCCGCATGACCGACCCCTTGCCGAACTGCTTGTCGATCTGCGCGAGCGCCCCTTGGAGGGCAGCGTCGCGGGCCTTCGCGGCCTTCTCCTGGTCGATGACGCTCATCTCACAGCCTCTTTCC